>CAMTJK010000010.1 GCA_947072805.1 uncultured Prevotella sp. | reverse complement strand
AAGCTTTGAAATTAATTGCCAGGAGCTTATTATCATAAAGATAGCGATAATAATGCTTTGCAGCATCGAGATATCTTCCTCTCTCAAGATACATCTCACCCAGAATAACATCTACAGGAATATAACAACGTCCCATGGCAATTTCCTTTGCTGCGCCCAAATTAGTATTACCAACTTTCTGTATATAACTTGGCATCGGTACTGCGTATCCCGTGAACTTCTCCAGGTCTGGAGCGAGCGCGTCTATAATCTGATAAAGGTCAAGTTCGGGAGAGTTGTCGCTGTCTATCTGACTGATTGTGGTAAGCGGATGAGTGAAGAATTTCACTCTGCCATACATACGAGCAAGCTGGATATATGCCCATGCACGGAAAGCATACACACTGGCATACTCCTCAAGCGTAACGTTGTAACTACCGTTGTAGAGAGCTGTATCACGGTGTGCAATGTAGTTGTTGCAGTTGTTTATCACCTTATAATAAACATATGCACTGTCGTACTTGTTGGCGGTGGTGGCTGTATAGTCTGCCATCTCACGCAGATGTGTGCTGGAATAGCTTGTCGTTGTCACCAAATCGCCACGCATCTCATTCTGCACCACATAAATGTCGGCAGCCTGCTGCATTGCCTGCATGATACCCCAGGCATAGAAGAGAGAGTCGGTCTTGGAGTCGATGGTTGCATCTCCGTCGAGATGACGCTTATCTTCAACGTCAAGCATATCGCTGCACGACGACAATGACAGTGCCATCATACTTATGAAGAAAAATATTGCTTTTTTCATATTGTCGTATTGTTTAGAGATTTACTTTTAATCCGAATGTGAACGCACGTCCCTGTGCAATATTGCCGCAGTCGATGCCCTGATAGTACACGCCGTTGCCTGCACTGAACTCGGGATCGCTTCCCAGATAGTTACTCAACGTGAACAGGTTTACAGCCTGTGCCCACACTGTGAGTCCCTGCAACCAGGTGAAGTTTACAGGCACCTTATAAGAGAGCGTCAGGGTCTTCAGACGCAGATAGCTACCATCTTCCACCCAACGGTCACTGAAGCGATTGTTCTGCATCGGGTCGCCATAGGCAATGCGTGGCATATCGGTCTGCTGACCATCGTAACGCCAGTGCTTGGTTATTGCCACCTGCTGGTTCCAGAGATTGCTTCCGGAGTTGAGAAGCATACGCTGATAGTTGAACACATCGTTGCCAAGGCTGTAGTTGAAATTCAGGCTCAACGTGAAGTTCTTCCAGCTCACGTTAGCAAAGATGTTACCGTAGATATCGGGGTTGGGGTCTCCGATGACAGTGCGGTCACTCTCATCTATGCATCCGTCGTTGTTCGTGTCCACAAAGTGAACGTCACCGGCCTTAAAGTCTTGTTTTGCTCCGGTCTCATCTATCATATAAAGATAGTGCTTCGTTCCATCGACATCTGGCTTGCCTGCTGCAAGAGCATCGGCATCGGTGCTGAACACACCAGCGGTCTTGTAACCGTAGAACAAGGCTACAGGATTGCCTACAGAGGTTATGATATTGTCTGTACCATAAACAGAAGAGGTGTAGTCGCCATCAGGCAGTTTTGTTACCTCGTTCTTATAGTGACCTACGCTGGCTCCCACCTCGACATTCCAGGCTTTCGTTACAATGGGCTTTGCAGTAACAGAGGCTTCGAAACCGGTGTTCTGCAATTCACCCGAGTTGGTCCAGTAGCGGTTGATACCGCTGATAGGGTCGGAGAAGCTTTTCAAAGTGAGCAGATTGTCGGTCTTATGGATGAAGTAGTCGAACGAAACGCCCAAACGGTTGTGCAGGAAGTTTGCCTGCAAGCCCACATTGAACTTCTGTGTTCTCTCCCACTGTATCTTGTCGTTACCTATATTGGTAAGCTGCAGACCATTAAACATGTAGTTGTATTTAACCATGGAGTAAATGGTACGTGAAGCGTAGTTGTTGATATCATCGTTACCGCTGATGTCATAACCGGCATTTACACGCAGATAGTCGATACCCTTGTTCTTCGGGAACCACTTCTCATTGGTAAGCACCCATCCTGCCTGTATGCTCGGGAACATCGCCCACTGGACACCGCACAGTTTCAATCCGTCGGCATTCTTACCGAAACGACTGTTGGCCTCGGCAAGTAGCGAAAGGGTGAGGAAGTATTTGTTCTGATAATTGTAATCCACATTAGCGTACCACTGGAACTGCTTCCATACATCGTTATTACCGTCTACAGTAAGATAGTGGCTGTCGGATGCATCGATGTGCGGTGCGCTCTGCAGCATCTCGTCGTTGGTATATTCTGTAGCAAGTAAATCGTTATCAAACGAGAAGTAGTTGAAACGGAAACCGGCAAATGCGCTTACGTTGTGAGAACCGAACATGTGATTATAGTCGATGTGGGTATTGCTCATCACATTGTTCTCTTTCGAAAATAGTGAAGCGTACTTGTTGAAGACATTACCAAGTGCAGGAACAGTAAACTCCGGAGTATAAGTATGCGGACGTGTGTAGCGCTGCGAGTTACGATTAAGACTGTAGCTGAACGCCGTGGTAATGCTTAGGTCTTTGTTTATCTTGTATGTCGGTTCCAGCATTGCCATAAAATTGGTGTTCTCAAGATAATTCTTGTTTACTCCGTCGGCTTCTTCAAGAATACCGAGCGGGTTACCAAGTGAGAATCCGTCACCTAAAGAAGCAAACAAATCGTCGGCCTCGCTGAGCAGGTCGGAGAATCCGCCAAGGTACTTGTTGTACTGATAAGGCGAAAGCAACGGAGACTTTATGTTGGCAAGGAAAGTGGGCGAAGTCGGGGTAGACTTAGTAAGGTCTTCCTGAATGCCATCATCACGTAGATTGCTCGTAACACGCGAGATTGCGATATTGAACTTGGTCGTAAGGTTGCGGATGATGCTGATGTCGGTGTTGAAACGAACGTTGATACGGTTATAGTCATTATAATCAGCCGTGCTGTTGGCATCGACTAATCCCACAGACAGATTGTACATACCTACGTTGTCACCACCCTGCACATTGATGCTATAGTTCTGTGTCAGCGCTGTGCGGTACACCTCATCCTGCCAGTCAGTATTATTGTGATACATCTGATAATAATAGCCGTTAGGATCGTCATTGAGGAAGTTCAACGAAGGTGTTGAATACTTCATTCCGTCCATCGTACCTATCATTTCAGTAGCATATGTACGATACTGGCTCGCATTCATCATGGTAGGCAAGTGGGGTACGAGGCTTAAGCCAACAGAAAGATTGGCATCGATACGTGTTGCCATACTGTGACCACGTTTTGTCTCAATGAGAATCACGCCGTTGGCACCACGTGCTCCATAGAGGGCAGTGGCATTCTTCAGTACGGTAACCTTCTCAATGTCGGCAGCCATGATCGTTGTCAGCATATTGAAGTAGTTGCCGCTGTGAAGAACTTCACGCGAGAGCTGCATATCGAGTTCTACACCATCAACGATAATCAACGGCTGGGCATTGGCATTGATGGAGTTGATACCGCGGATAAAATTGGCATTACCAATGCCGGGAGCTGCAGAACGTTGAATGGAACGCATATCAGCCAAGAGATTCTCCTCTATCTCCGTATCGGCAGTTACGTTCTGGACTGCTTTCGATGTGAAGCTGCGTTTTGCTGTAATGACAGTGGCATCCTCATACATAGGACGATACTTGTCACTAAGCATATATACTTTCACTTCGGCATCCTCACCGGCAGGAATGGCCACCTGCTGCGAAAGGAATTCGGGTGAATGTACAAAAAGCGAGGTGGCAAACGTCGGCACCTTGATGGTGAACTTACCCTCATCATCGGACATCGCCGTATAACGGCTGTTGCCGAGCATTTTAATCTGAACACCACCTAAGGGCTTTCTTGTTGCTTCGTCGAAGATGATACCCTTGACCGGAACAAGTTCGTATTTCTCGGCAGTGACCTTCTTTGGGCGCTTTACCACTACTTCCTCACCGGTGTACTCTTCGTCGGTGGCGTCATCCTGGGCAATAGCCGGTGTGGCAACCATTAACGCCATAATCGAGTAAAGAACGTTTCTTAGAAACGACTTTTCCATTGTATATCTAAAGCAGTTCATATTCATTCATCTTTTTTTAAGTATTCATCATATTCAACCGGACGCAATATAATACCCAAGAGACGTATTCTATTGTCGATCTTTGTATACTCGGATGTATTCCATGTACTACGCTTACCCTCGATTCTTACCATAGCCTTGCTATTGGTCAGACCATAATAGGATACCGGGAACGTAACCTGACCTACCAAAATAGTGTCGGGCTTTATAATAGTATCGGGAGATAAGACAAGTTTAGATGTTTCTACTGAATTCTTCCAGTTGTTGAAGCTGTTGGTAAACATCTTAGAACCTGAACCGGAAAGATTTCCATTCTTGTCAGCATAACTAAGGGCTACCTCAAACTTGTTTGCTCTTTGTACACCGCCTTCAATGGTGTCTGACGGCACCAAAGCAACATATACATTGTAAGTGGTGGAACGGACATCGCTAACATTGAAATATATCTTCGGATTCGAATAATCATCGGCAGGAACGAAATCAAGATAACGGGCTGTATATCTTACTTTTCCGCTCGTAGATTGGGTGATATTTCCTTGCTCGTCAAGATACAACGTTCTGGATGTCGGCTGTGTACCCTGTATTCCGGAAACAAGTGGCATGTTGGAAGTGCTAAGACTTACATTTATTTCTGGGTTGTAAGTCTCCCACGGCAGGTATGCCAGACTATCAACTACTCTAACATATCCGTTGCTCATCCTCTGTACATCACCTACAGTATGTGACAGAATTTCCGGACCGTTAGAGAGTTTCCTATTCCTTGTATTATAAAGAGTATCACTCTTGTTTACATATTCGGGATCCACGAGCCAACGGTTATAATATCCGTTGTTGTTGAAAACAGTATTCGCAACGATATTACGAATGGTAAGAGAATCGGCAAAACCCTCAACTGTTGTTTCTTTAGAAGGAGTTGGTGGCTCGGGAATAGCCTTTGACGGTTCCCAATACTGTGTTACCGCAGCATAATTATAGAGTTTGCTTATCTGATTGTAAGCCTTATCGAAAGCATCATTATTGGGAATGAGCATAGTGAAGTTACTGTCTTCATGAATGATATTGGCATTCAGATAATCCCTATCTATCAAGGAATTGGAAACAACCATAACTGAATCGATATATGTTTGGTTTCCTTCCTCATCCATACCGCCCTCAATGCTTTGCGATTTGTCAAGATATTCGTTCTCATACCTGTCGAAAAGATTCTTAATAGAATCCGTTTCATAACCGGTCATATCGAAAATGTGCTCGTATATGTTGGGCAAGAAAAGGGCATAACCGTCAATCGTGTGCAGTATACCGTTGAGGTTCGGAAGATTTGGGTTCGTAATCTTAACGCCATCGTATGTATAGTTGCTACCATTTCCCTGAAGTGCAAACGATTTCCCGTTCAGAGTGTGTACGTTGGCATCAACTTCGCCAGACAATGTATAGTTGTAGTTGGCTACATGGCTGTTTACAAACTTCTTCAGAAGATCATTGTCGTTACTGTATTTGCTCAGCAACTCATTGACATCATAACTGCCATCCACCGGAGCCCATACCGTATAGGTACGTGTATTCTGTAGTTCTTTGTCGAAGTTTACCTTCTTCAATATTTCAGCGAACTGCGACAAATTTCCATTTGCAGAAATATTATCCCACAACGTCTGTGTGCCCTGCGGGTTGTTGTCTGTGTACGCTTCATTATAATCATCGAAGTCGGTACATGATGCGGCAAACAATGTTGTCGCCGCAATCATGCCATATATTATTTTATTTCGCTTCATATAATCTTTTGTTTACCGTTACTAATTAATACAAATCTTCTCTGTATGCACCCACGCCGTCATATACACGCTGTGGAACAATCTCGATATAGTCAAGCTGGAACTTCTTATCGTCATACTTGGGAAGCACGCTCTTCACACGCAGCCAATAATCCCTCTGCTTCAGATTCTCCTTTGTAAGGATTCTACGCAGCTGATATCCGGCAAATCGTGCATTATATTTAACAGGCTTGGAGTTGCTGCCGTCTGACTCTTTTACGATAGACAAACCGTCACGCATATAGCTATGTGTGCGCATAACCTTGTCAGACTCTACGCCTCTGTCAGCATAGGCATCAGGGTAGTTTACCTCATCGTTTACCTCACAATATCCGATAGATAGCAAACGGGCATTCTCTTCAGCAGTTCCACTTGTTGTAGATGTCGGAAGACGAAGGTCAATAGGAATATCTATTGGCTTCAAGTCGTTCAAGTCCGGACTCTCGCCCAAATAGAACTGCATCATCGAACCACGCTGACCGAAGTTTGTGGCTGCTACGCGCAACTCGTACATTCCATCCGGAACAGGAGGCAACTTGATGGCAAAATCATATACACCCTTGCCCTGGAAAGAGTCTCCTTTATACAATAGATAGCTGTTATTACCTGGGTTGGCAAGAAGGTTCATATCAAGCTTTGTCTTGTTGCCGTTGTAAACCACAACATTGTCAAAATAATCTACGGGGAAACGTATTCGACCAACAGTAGAGTTTCCACTTCGTGAAACCATGTCCTGACAATAGATGCCTCTGAAGCCGGAACTCATCACCTCGCCGAGCATCGACAACGTGTCGAAACGCATACGCTCATTCAGCACTCCATTGGGAACCTGACTGTTATAAACAAGGATATCATTGATAGGATAGATATATCCGTTGAGAGAACTGATACAGTTGTCTACATCAATCCATACACCCTGGTAAACCAAGGTGTGCATTGCTTCCGAGCCCATGGTCTCAACATTCTCACCTACTCCGTCAGACAACGTATTATTCGTTACATAACGGTTTATATAATATTTCTGTTCCTTCTTAACATACCATACCTTGAGAAGCGTCTTGGGCAATGTGGTCTCGTAGTAATCATAGGAATCGCCAGACCATCCGGACTTGTCGTAAACGCAATAATCAATGGTCAGTGAATTCTTCGCCACGCCATAAGCAAGGATATGGTAACGTATGAACATGTTCAACACGTGATTCTCTTTGGTATAGTCACCATTTACATCAGTATCTATGGTAACATTGTTGTTGCGATACCAGTCGTACCATCCCTCCGTATCTGTACGTGTACTACCGGTAGCGGCTTTACCATACCACTCTGCAGCCTTTCTTACAAGGTCTTCTACAGTGTTGATACCGTTGGCACGAAGCACCTCGTCTGTCTCGGCAAATATAGTGAACTTTACGTCACTCGGTTCCGGTGTTACCCAATAAGAATCAGCTCCGTCTTCACCCGGTGTTATTTCCGGAGCTTCAATAGCAGAGGGATTCTTCTTTATGCGTTCCATCTGCTGGTCAAGTCCGGTAAGACGCAATGCTTCGGAGAAGATAGAAAAACGACCGTCCTTGAGCAAGTCTGTAGAGATGAGTTTGTTTGCTCGAGGTATAACGGAATTGATTACATGAACAATACCGTTTACAACCTCATAATCCGCATTTGTAATGACAGCCTTGTCGTTAAGGATTACATCACCACTTTCAGCAATACCTGTATTAATCTGCGGACCGGACAACGGAGTAACAACACCAGATACTCCCAAAGAAGCGGTCTTGTATTCTATACCTGCCACATGATACATTGCTATAGAGCGACAAAGACTGTCAGTAAGATTCTCCAAAGGCACGTTGTTCTTGTCAGCTACTTCAGGCATACCGTGATGGGGCAACATAGCGTCCTCGTCATTATACAATTCATTCACATATGCCCTCACCGCTTCATTGGTGGGAACGAAACACGTGTATGTACCATAAGAACTCAGAATTCTGTCATATCCTGCACGTTGCAATATATAATTGAAGTCGCTGAAAGAAGCTTCATTATTGACAATGAAGTCCTCAATCGTCTCGCCGGTAAAGGTATAGAGGTCGGAATCATCCGGCTCTGCTGAACATGAGGCGAGAACCATGCTGCCGGACAAGCAGAAGAAGCCGGCAACTCTCAACAATGATTTCTTTATATTCATTTTCATATATATGTTAGTCTTTTAATTCTTCTGATAAATGTCATTGGCACTGTATACAGGATTCTGATGCAGGTTGGCATTAACCTTCATTTCGCTTTCCAAAATGGGGAAATAAAGGAACGCTTCCCTATTTATCTTCAGAACGGTAGCCGAACCACCTTCACTATAGCGTAGTGCTACCAAACTCATCATTTCTGTATAGTTCTGCAGGAAAGACTCTTTTGTACCTCCTTCTCCGGCAATCTGCCAAAGCATCAGGTCCGGTCTTACACCCTCGATATGACGGTAGTTGTAACGGAGAAGGTCAAACCAGCGTTTGCCCTCGAAGCACAACTCACGACGGCGCTCGTTCAGCACAAGCCTTTCACACTCATCTTTAGTCTTCTGTGTAGGTTCTGTCAATTCAACTGCATCACCCTGCGAACGGTTATACACCGCAGCGACAAGTTTGAATGCCTCTGTCAGACTTTCGTCATCACCTATCTGAACCAATGCTTCAGCTTTCATAAGCATTACATCAGTCAAACGATAGAATATCCAATTCTGATCTATTTGGGAATAGCCACGACTGACAAAATTCTGACCTTTCCAGCTTCCTACATTATTAGGGGTATTTGCAAGCGATGAAAGTGCGGACATCTTACGAACATACATGTCCTCCAAATCGTTTCCACCTACACCGAAGCAGTTGTCATAATATCTGTAATCGTTCTTTGAGGCATACGCAGAATTTTCATCGGCACTACCAAACAAAGCTCTCGGTACCTTCAGATAGCCTGTACCTCTGCTCTTATCGTCATAATTCCAATACATATTTCTTAGTCCATTATTGGAATTGTTTGTTCCGTCAAGTTGGATTTCAAATATACTTTCACTTGAGTTGCCGGAAATGAAATTGCGTGCAAAAGCATTTTCACCATCATATAGAGGATATTCCTGTTCAGCAGAGATACTTCCACCTCCCATGCCGGGACCGAAGGAACCGCCTTGCTCGTTTGCTAATACCTGCGACTTCTTTGAGTCGATTATTTCCTGGCACAATCTTGCGCACTCACGATAATCGGCTTCATTATGCATCATTGAGGCTCGCCACAAATATACGTCAGCAAGAATAGCTTTAAGACCGTCACGGTTAAGCAAACCAACCTTACGCCAGTCTGTATAACCGGTAGGTGAAAGTGGATGTTCCAATGCCCGATTAAGGTCATCTATACATTTCTGAAGCACATACGAAGGAGGATTTTGAGCAATAGCCATATCTTGACTGCTGTTGAGATATGCTACCTCACTGTAAGGAACATCGCGAAATGCACGTAACAGATAGAAATGGCACAATGCACGTATACCGAGCATCTGCGACTCATCAGTATAATATGTCTCCTGTGTATAAGAGGGGTCTATCATCACCACCTCCGGCGCCTTTTCAAGAATAACATTGCAACGGTTTATGATAGAAAATATTGACGCCCAATTAGCGTACGTATTGGTCGTTGTCATCACACCGTTACTTATATCCTTCAAAGCATTATGTTTGGTGTCATTTATGTTTGCGGTGGTCTCTATAAGCTCATCCGAGCGGAAATTGCCCCAAACGATATACCTTTCCATTGCATCCACGTTGCACATTGCCTTGTAAACATCGGCAACCATGTTGGACACATCTTCCTTGCTCTGCCAGAAGTCTTCACCGGTAATCTTGTCATCGGGCAACACCGACGTGTCAATACAAGACACCATAAGCAATCCTGTCAATGCAGATACTATATATTTATTCATAATCTTCATATTTCTATTATTTAATCGTTAGAATCCTATGCTGATACTTGCCGTGAACGACTTCGAGCGCGGAGTCTTGGCGGTATCAGATGCGTAGCTGTAAGAACTTGAAGAGTGTTCAGGGTCTGTTCCACTATACTTTGTCCAGCAATAGAGGTTATTGGCGGAAGCATACATCTTGAGGTCAGACAAACCGAGTTTCTTGATAATCTTCGTAGGGAAGTTGTATGAGAGCTGTACATACTGTAGACGTACGAACGAGCCATCCTCCACATATCTGTCACTGCCGAGCCAGTTGTAAGCTGTCGAAGAACCATACAGAGCTCTCGGTATCGGTTCGGGATCGCCATCCTTGCGCCAGCGATAATTTACGGTAGCGCATTGGTTTACAGTAGACGACATGTTTTCGAGATTCATTCTTGCGAAATTAACAACCTTATAGTCGAAACGATAGTTGAAGTTGGTCTTCAACGTCCAACGACCATATCTGAATGTAAGACCGAAGCCACCATTTACCTTAGGCATTGAGTTGCCCAGATATACAACGTCAAGTTGGTTTATTTCACCATCGTTGTTTATATCCTCATAAATGGCATCACCACCCCTAAACACATAATTCTTTCCTGAATAATCGAACATCATGTGCTTGGGCTCGCCGGTAGCATCATTCATCAACACCTTTCCATTCTTGTCAAGAGCAAAAGGTGCTGTATGTCCCTCCTGTGCTAACCAATTATTATACCAAGCCTCTGCATTAAGTGTTCCACCTGCGTTTCTGTTTTCTCTTTCAAATTGAGAAACAACTGTCTCATAAGTATAAGAATACACGCCCTTATATCTGTATCCATAAATAGATCCGAGCGGGTTACCCACCTGTACACGGTTCAGATATGTGCCGTTTGAAGATTCCCAGCTTGCATTGATAGACTCAAGCACGCGGTCGTCCATTTCTGATACTTCATTATAGTTCTGTGCAATATTAAAGTTTGCACTTACCGAGAACTTGCCAAGTTTAACGATATTGTTTAATGTCATGTTCAACTCCCATCCTTCGTTGGTCATCTCACCGACATTACACCATGCAAGTGAAGAATAGCCTGCAGTTGAAGGAATACGCACATCCTTCATCAAAAGGTCAGATGTCTTCTTGTAGTAATACTCCACCTCTGCCTCAATCTTATCATCGAACAAGCCCAAGTTGAAACCGAGGTTATAAGAGGTTGTTGTCTCCCACTTCAGGTCATCAAGTTTCAGCCTTTCAAGCTGCATTGCAGAAAGCACATTGCCGGAGCCAGAAGTTCTACCATAGTTTCCATTTGAACTATACATCTCATAGAACAGAGATTCTGAATTTGGCGGGTTACCTACCATACCCCAGCTCGGACGGAATGCAAGCATTGAAACAACCTTGCGGCTCCACTTCATGAACGGCTCATCGCTAATGTTCCAACGAGCAGATACAGAGGGGAAATAAGCCCACTTGTGTTTCGGACCGAAACGGGAGTCACCATCCGCACGTATAGAAGCATAGAGAGAATAACGGCTCTTATAAGAAATGTGTCCGTTTACACTCCAGTTTTGCGAACGGCTCTTACCTGTGGTACTGTATGTTGTAGTACTTCCATTGAGCATATAAGCACCAAGCGTTGAGAGATCAATTCCTGTAGGAATATAGCGGTCTGTTTCAAACTGCTTACTGCTGTTGCCGAGTGACATTTGATAACGTGCGCGTACATTTGAGAACCAGTCTTCATTCTTGAAATGAGGCTTAAAGACGAGGTCGTTAGTAACGGTAAGAGTCATAGAGTTGCTCTCCTCGTTGTACGAACGGTTATAGCTATCGGTAAGACCAACATCCGTAGTGAGTTCACCGGGACAATAGTTCGGCGCACTCTTGGCATAGATGTCAAAATATACACCACCGGTGTAAGTAAGACGGCTTCTGTCTTCTTCAACACCAAGAAGGTCGTACTGGAGTTTGAAGTCAGGGTTGATACGGTAAGTGTTTTCCTTCGACCATGCAAGATTTGCGATAGCAATAGGGTTGCCAAGCTTACGGACATTGTCAAGTTCTACTGACGATGGATTGCGTACGCCGGAAGAAGGATTCATTATATAATACTCATTGGTATCGTTTCCATTGCGGTCCTGACGATAAATACTCATGTTAGGAGCAAGCTGCTGAGCGATTCCCAACAAGTCGCTGTAGTTCTTGTTGTTGTTTGTATAAGTAAAGGCAAACGTTGTGATAAACTTGATGCGGTCGCTCACGAAATAGTCAAGTGCCATACGTGTTGTGAAGCGATTCAAGGTTTGCTTGATGATGGTACCTTTCTGATGTAGATAACTTGCCGAGATACGGAAGTTGGCTTTTTCACCACCACCGGAGATGGTAAGACTATGGTCGTGACCCTGTCCGAACTGCGTAACAGCATCCACCCAATCGGTGTTGTTGTTCCAGTTTTCAAAGTCTGCCCAGTTTGTATCATAGTTCAGCTCCTTAATATTCTGTGTTGCATCCGGATCTTGTTTAGGATTAAACAGTTCCTCTTTCATCATCATAGTATATTCGTCACCGTTAAGGAGCTTGTATCCGTCGGGCTGCCAGCTTCCGGTAAACATATATTTATATGTAACCTTTGTCTTACCCCTTGCACCACGCTTTGTCTTTATCTCGATAACACCGTTAGCACCTTTCGAACCCCAGATGGCGGTAGATGCGGCGTCCTTCAAGACTGTGATGCTCTGGATATCGTCCACATTGACAGAAAGCAAGGCTGCATAGTCTTCATCGGTAGCGTTCTCAACATCGAAGTCAGGAGCATCGAAAATTTGGTCATCAACAACGATCAATGGGTTCTTGTTACCATTGATTGATGTCACACCACGCAAACGCATCTGCGTACCGGCACCAAGGTTACCTGAACCGGCAACGATGTCAAGACCGGCTATCTGACCCTGCAGAGCTTCATCGGCACTGGTAAAGGCAAGACCTTCCACTTCCGACATATCCATTGTCTGCTGTGCCACAGACACCTCACGCTTAGGAATAGACAAACCGCCGGATGTAGAACGACGCTTCGAAGTTACCTTCACTTCCTTGATAGCAGTGCTCGACGAACCGAGCTTTGTGCTGAAGTTGGTACGATCACCGATAGGCATTACCACCGGCTTTGTTCCAACGTAAGAGATGCGCAGTTTGTTCTTTTTGTTCTTCACTACCATTGAGAAGTTACCGTTGATATCCGTCACGGTGGCAGATACGTTACGGTTGTTGGCATCTACCTCGACGACAGATGCGCCCATCACGCCTCCGAAATCATCGGTAATGGTACCCGATATGCGCTGTCCTTGAGCCATCAGCGCCTGCACGATGACGAGCAAGACGGCGGTGAGCAATAATTTTATTCTTGGCATAATCTTTATTCTTTATGTTATGTTCTTCTTTTAACGTACAACCGACATTCGGCGGCTTTTGGCATTAGATACTCCGGTATCGAACTTTCCGTTGCTGCGATAGTGGAGTGGCTGTGATATCTCATGAATAACGGCAAACGAAGATGCATCCACGTATGTGGCATTATCGGGAGTAGAGCCTTTTTCGAACTGATAGTCACGAGCCATGATGTTCACGGCAATACCGTTTCCGTTGATATTCTGTGTTATGCCGGCTGCATCGGTAACCTTGAGCACGTCGTTACCACCGGAAACACTGAGAGGAACGTTCTTCAGCTGTGCATCTACAAGGAATGTGTTATAGTTCATACCTTCGATGTTCTTGTCGATGTAAACCGAAGTGTTCTGGAAATGATAATATACGAAATCACGGAGCGATGCAAGATAACCCTTCACCACTTTCTTCATTACCGGGTCATTGATTTCATACTTCACATCATTCTCATAAATCTGCATTATCTCGCTTACAAGCGGCAGACCGGCTGCATGTGCAGCTTCCATTGCCTGATTGTTAGGTACATATACCGTGTAGTTGTACATATTGAAGAATCGTACGTTATAGTCGAGACAGTTAGGCAATTCAGACTTATCGGTGAACACACGGTACGAGTTCACGTCAATCTTATCGAGTTCTGTGAGTTCGTCATCCTTGTCAAGTGCCCACTTTATGAGCTGCGAGTTGCTGAGTGTACTGCACACCTCAAAGAAATCACTGAACTGCGGATATTTCTTCGCATCGCTAAGCACAGAATAAACGCTCTGCAACGGTGTCTGAATAAGGTGGTCGATGGTATATGCCTTTCCGTTAGCTTGTGAATAAACATTTGTGATGTTCGATGGGCGTACGCCGTTGAACAGCTGACCGCCGGCAGAAACGGTTTTGTTCACCATATCTATTTTGAGTTCGCCACCATTCTTTGCCTTATAGTAGACATTGCCGTCATCACCCAGAGTGCGTCCGTTGTCAAGCACTATGGTACAGTAGTTCATAAGGTCAGAAAGCTGTGTTCTTACTATGTTCATCGTTGTGCTTGAGAAGTTCAACGCATCCACAGAGTCGCCGATTTCATGTGTTTCAGGATTGTATGCGTGAATAACGCCTCTCACCTTCGGGTCATCAGGCACGCCGCGCCACTTGTACTTCACTGCGATAGGTCCGTTCTTTGTTCCGTATGTACTCTTTGCCCTGTTTAGTCTTGCCGGGTCGATATAACACAATTCGAAAGCCTCGTCTGTGGGGAGGAACAATGCGAAGTTGGCTTTCATGGCAAGAAGATAAGCATAGAAGTCAAGACCAAGAGAATACGGGTTGGTTGAGCTTCCTATCATAACCTTATTTTCAATTATCCAGTTAATGATGTTCATATTGGTATTGAAAAGCGTAGGAGCAGAAACCGCATCATAGGAGTTGGGGCTAAGCACGCGGTTCATCACGTAGATGACACCGTTGTTGGATATACGCACGTCGGCATCACCATTTTTATCCCTTGCGAGTTCATCAACGGTAATGCCCATGAAGTCACCACTTTCGTTGTCAGTAATCTTTTCGAACTTGCTCGGCACAGTCGATCTGAACGACGGCTGCATCATGTTCGACAAAAGTTTGTTAATGACATTGGTAGGAATATAGTCTACATTCTTGATAACATTTTCGGGTGTGTTGGGCAACCCGCTCTCTCCGCAATAGCGCTCAATGATGGGCTTACCTGCACCGTTTACAAAATATTCCTGTATTGTGGCATCGTTTGGAACAAACAATGCTGCGATGTCCATAAGTTTCTGATCTTCATTACCTGTATAATATTCATTCCAACCTATGTCAAACGCGAGCTGATCGCTACCCTGTCCCTTATTTGTAAAAGCCACATTGCCTTGTGAAGCCTCACTTATATAACGCACTTCAAAGATAGAATCGACATTTTGATAACCGTTCATATTGTGACCTGCATCCTGCTCTGCCTTATACCAGCTCCTATAGTCGTAAGTAAGCTCTGAATTATAAACGGGTACAGCAAAGCGGTCAAAAAGATGGCTGATAATTGTAAGGTCGTTGGCTTTTTTCATTACCGATGCCATGTTTCCCGGGGGAACGACAACATCCTTAACCTGATGAATATAACCGTTCTGGCATGTAACATCCGAATTTACAACACGATTCCTGTATATATAGATATCGCCATCTTGATAATCTCCGCCTACAAGGATAGAGAAATCGCTACCCGCCCCGTCTGTAGTTATACCATTGTTCTCCATGTATTGCTGTGTAAAGTGAACAAGCATTGGTGTTGTTTTATCGGAAACGAGAGCGACACCTTTGTTGAACCTTGTCCAATTGGTGTTATTCTGATAAACATCCTGAACCGTTGCACCGGGATAATAAGTCACCGAGTCGATTTTATCAATCTTTGTCATGTGTTTTATTACCATACCAGGTGTCATCATCTTGCTACCTTCATCATACACACTTGAAAGCATTCCCGAAAGCATTGCATTCTTTAATAGCGACGAGTTGATGAGAAGCTTCTTTTGCGGTGTGGAGAGGTCTTCATATTTACGTACTCCGGGCCATGTTTCCTCATTGAAGAAACGTGCAAAAGCCTCGTCGTTAGCAGCAAAGACCGTATTACTACCCGTACGTTTCAAGACATCGGCATAACCAACATCCTCTACCAAGCGCAGGTACGTATTGAACGTACCGCTCAGAGATCCATTGTCAGCCGAGTTTTGCAGCTCATCGTAGATGCTTCCGCCAAGAAATCCGGGCTTGGCATCTTCATCCACGAGTTCATTTTTGTCCACACAAGACGACAATAGTCCCATACAGACAAAAGAGAAACAAAAGATGATCTTTTTCATAAGTTTCCGATTATAATTATTATTTGTTTGTTTTATTGTTCTTATTAGTAGTTATGGACGGTGCCAGTATTAGGTTTTGGCTACAAAAATAATACATTTTTAGTATACAAAAAAACTTTTTTAGAAGTTTTTGAGACCCGATTAGGCTTTTGTTTATGTTTTGTTTATGTTTCAAATTGTTTGAAGCACAAATATCATAGCAAGAGGATTGCATCGTGAAATAAAGGGATGTCGGTTAGCTATGACCTAAAGAAAGGATGGCGTTGGTAAAAGAAAGGAATGAACCTGACGGAAAGAAAGGATGAGTTTGGTAAAAAACAAGGATGGTCTTGACTGAAAGAAAGTCTCTTTTCGTTAGAACGGCAAGCCGAGAAAGTGGATATCGCAATGTCGGAATTACTGTTACGCGCAAGCGAAAAGAGGTCCGACTTTTCAGCCGGACCTCTTTATATTATAGGTGATGGATTTTATTTCACGATGAACTTCTTGCCATTCATGATGTACATACCCTTCTGCAGGCCCTGGATAGAGTTTGCATTCGAGCGAACCTTAACACCTGTGATTGTGTAGATGTCGCCGGCGTTGAACGAAACTGTCCCGAGGTTGTCCTTGATGCTTTCGATGCCGTTCACAACCTTGTCACCGTAGAAGCGGAGGCCCGGCTTGTAAGCAACGAAACCGCTGGCGTTAGGAATACCGTTTACATAGAATCCTACCTTAGCCGTTCCATCAACAGGAGTCAGAGGCACTTCTGTCATGAACAGACCGGTTTCAAACAGAGCTACGAATGAAGGAGCACCGTTAGCGTCGTTCCAGTGACGTGCAGCATAGATACCCAGCTGAGCGCCATTCGGATAAACGAGGTTCGACTTTGTATCTGCCTCATCCAAGAGTTTTGCACCTGCGTGCATCAGGCCCTGTACGTATACAGTATCTGTAGATGTGGTGAGAGCAGCCCATACGTTCTCCACCTCATAGTCGGAAGCTTCCCAAGACTCCTTCCATGCATAGCGGTAAACAGCGTTTGCAGCGAAAGCGTAAGTGCCATTGAGCAGGCCGCTGACTTCCTGATCCATCTTTGCAGATGACTTGTGTCCGTAATTGCTGTTGAACTGACCGTAAACATAACCCGGCACAGTAGAGACAAATCTCAAGGAGTCTCCGAATTCTGTATCAACAATCCAGTTTTCGTAAGCATCGGGTGTTGCATTGAAGAGAGTGTTCTTCAGGAGCTTGCTGTGGTCGTAGTACTTGCCTTCTGCCGGCCATACGCCACTGAATGTGAACGCCTCTGTAGCGTTTGCAAGAGCGTCGAACTGTGCGAGCACTTCGGGCAGAGTAGCAGAAGCGTTGTCATGAACGCCCTGAGCGGTAGCTATTGCAGATGTGAACGGAGTAGTGTCTACATTGTTAGGATTACGTGCTTCGTCGTAGAGAGCCTGAGCTGCGTTGATGGCAATCTGGAGCGAATCCTTAGTAGGCTTCATTACGATAGCCATAGAGTCAGCGAGATATTTGTCGTACGGACCGTAGTAGTTCAGGTGGAAAGCACCGATGTAGATGATGTTCACCTTCGGACCACCATTAGCAGAGTTTCTTGGTTTCTCAACACCGATGTTGATAGAACCGCCGAGAGCAGCAATATCTTCAGCCGAGAGGACGGCTCTTGCCGAGAACTTGTCGTATGCACCGACAACCGAGTTCTTTGCATCGCCGGGACCTACAGTGCATATTTCAACAGAGTCGTTGCCTGCGAAGAGGTAAACGCCTGTAGGCTGTATTGAATTCCATGTAGAGTTGTGGATAGCGCCTTCGCAAGATGCTACGTACACACCGGGCTTGGTGATAGCCACAGCCTGATATATGCTCTTTGTATCGTCAGCAGAGTTACCGCGGTTGTAGTAAGCATTGTAGCCTTCCGAAATCTCGGAGTTGGCACCAAACTTCCAGCGGGCATTATCTGTATAGCCGTCGGTTACCCAACCTGTAGCGTTCTTCATCTGGAATGTATTGTTCACGAGAGTGATGTCTGCCGGAGTAGAATAGGTTGCATTCTGGAGAAGATACTCAAGACGCACAGCGAGAAGAGCCTTGTCGGCATCTACGAGGACAGCCGAATCGCGTACGGCAGCATCTACACCTTTGTAAACACCCTCTGCAGTGGCGATGGCAGCATTGAATTCTGTCTTATAGAGAGGACGTGTTTCGTCTACCACATCCACCTTACACTTGGCGATGTCTTCAGCGAGCTGTACATACTCTACGTTGAGAGTATAGTAAGCGTTGATGGCAGCACGCATATAATTTACCTGTGCATTCAGGTTGTTCACGCTTTCCTCGTTCTTGGAAACAGCTGTAGCGAGCACGTTTTCAGAGATAGCGATAGAATCGTTGAGTACCTGCTTGCCGAAGATGTACTTATCCAAAGCAACCACCTTCTTTGCAGAGTCTGTCATTACAGTCAGAGCATTGTTTGCCTCTTCCCACTTTGCAGACCAGAAGTAAGCCTCAACGTCTTCTGCAGTCTTGCCCATCAGACGGAACTGTATGTTGTCGAAGCAGAAGTTTGCACCGGTTTCTTCTGTGTTACCGGGAGAGTGGAAGCCAATAGCCTTGGGACCATCTTCAGCGGAGAGCACTTTCATGTAAACCTTACTGCGTGTGGCGGGTATGTCAGACATTTCAAGTTTTTCGTCGTTGATGAAAGCATAGATACCCTCAACCGGCTGTGTGCGCGGAATGTAATAGTTGCTGCTACCGCCAGAACCGTCACGACCGAACTTGTGAGCCTGTGCGCGTACCACATAAAGATACTGGCCTCCCGGCAGATCGACAGTCTGTGAGTAGTCGCCTGCAGTTACAGAGTTGGCAGAAGTAGCACACTTTGCATACTGACGTACATACTGGCTGTAGAATGTTCCTGCAGCTGCAGTTGTGCTCCAGCTTGAGCCCGTTCCTGTCCATCCGTCACCACCATCATAGAAGTTCTTGAAGTAAGAGGTAACATCCACAGAGTTCATGTCGAGGAACACCTTTACCGGGTCATCCTCAGTATTGGAGTTGAATGTATTAAGGTACTCATCTGTAACTTCATCAGCCTCTATCATACCATTAAGCTGGCCCAGAAGCATCTGAATGAGGTCCTGTCCGTTCGGGAAGAGGTCTTCGTGAGCAGCATAGAACTCAAGCTGTTCCTTTATTTCAAGAGCACGGCGGTCATCGGAAACTGCTGTAACAGGATATATACCGAAATCGGCGAAGCACTCGTTGAGTGTGAGGTTACCGAACATCAAGTGCAGGAAACCTGCTTCATCTGAAATGTACTCGTAAGAATACTCTGTCCACTCATCGGGGATGGTCTCGAACGCATTGTTAATGGTTTGCGTGGATCCCGGTGTGAGGAGCTCACCGTCAGCATCAGCATAGAATGTCTGATAGTTGTCGCTACGTCCGTTGAAAGGAACGATAGATGTTGTAAGAGAAACGCCCTCGGAGCCTGACTTAGCCTTATATGTGAGCACATACACCTGCTTTGCATTTCTCATCACCTTTGCATAGAGGTGGGTAGACAAGGAAATTGTCGGGAAACTGGTCACCCAGTTGTTCTGAAAACTTTTTGACACAGCCTCAACCACCTTGATATAAGGCTTGTTATCCGGTCCTCCCTCTGTGTAGAGAGCGAAAGTATCGGGGCTAAGATAGCCGTTATACATACTTCCCACGGCGCTTTCCAAACCGGCTGTAAAGTCACCGTTTGTCAGGAGGTTCGCTCCTGTCACCTGATATCGCCCTGTGCGCGTATAGATGTAGTCGCCTACTTCATAGGCAAACATACTTGTTACGCCCAACAATGCGATAAACATTGATAGTAATCGCTTTTTCATCATTGTTTTGAATTTAAGTTAATAGAATAATTAGTTTATTTCAGTTCTTCAAAAGTTCAATTCAGTGCTGCAAATATACACAAAACGGAATATATAAATAAGTTATTTCATCCGTTTTTTGGTAATTCCGTACGATTTTTATGTTTTTTTCAAGAAATAACGCAATAATGGCGGACGAAGCAAGAGCCCCATCCGCCATTGCAATTATTCCGCTTCGTGAATTATTTTACCACTATCTTAACAGTTTTTGCACCATTAGCAGAATTTGTCTTGAGTATATAAGCACCGGCAGCCACGCCAAGCGAGCGTGCCTTTGCGTTCATTTCGGCAGCCGAAGCGTCAAATTCGCCTACCAGTACTCCTCCCGTCGTGTACAGGCGGCAGTGCATTATGCCGGCATTGCGCGGTGCAGAGATGCCGTCGGCATCAGCCACAATCTTCAGCACGCCCGTGGCAGCATTCAGTTCGGAAGTATCCCACTTCAGTCCGAGTGGCAGCTCAGGCAGATTGACAGTAGGATTGCCTATGTACTGTTCTGCCGTCCAGAGTGTGAAAGAGTGTCCCGCTGCCGGTACATACTTTTCGTGAAGCGCGACGTTCACCGTTCCGTTCATGAACATATACTGTGCCGAGCCCACAAACGAGCGGCTGTAGTTGGTAGAACCGTTGCTGTAGATGGACAGGTTGATGATAGAACCTGCCTTGGCATTGAATGTAGACGTAGCCTTGATGAATCCGGTGTTGTTGTAAACCTCAATACCCGGCGTTGCCACCGCTCCGGAGTTGAGCACGAGTGTACCGACGGTTCCTATACCCGAAATCTCGGCGCCATCATTAACATTAACCGTAGAGCCTATGATGGAAGTTGAAGAGTAATAGGTGTCAAGATAGAGCATACCACTGTTTATGTTTACAGCGCCCATGCCTGTCTGCGGATAAGACTTCGATACGGTCCATTTTCCCGTACCCACCTTAGTGACGGGCGAGCTGATTGTGCCCTTGAAATAGATGTCGTCATTTCCTCCGCCGATGGTATATGTTCCGCCACCGCTCAAAGTACCCGTACCGTCGATTTGTCTGACTGCAACAGATACGCCTTCGTTTGAGAGGATAGCCTGATCTTCCACATATATAGTGGCATTCGAGAAGTCAGCTCCCGAGCCGAGCAGCATGGAGTTCACGCCATAGGTGTTTGTACCGTTGTAGCACACGCGTACAGTACCCGTAAACGCGCTCCAGTTGCCGTGGAAGTAAGCGCGTACATATCGCGGATAGATGCTCAACTGACCGGAACCGGCAAGGCCTCCGTAGTAATCGCAACGTCCATCGACGTAAAGTTTTCCCGACTTGCCTTCAGGCACGAGATAATTCATGTAGTCGAGCACATTGCCACCCATTCCTTCGCTGTTCTCGTGGTCGAGTGTGACACCAGCGCCATTGAAGACGAGCGTATCTCGAGAAAGGCGCTGCGATGCCGACGACACGGTGGTACATGATATTGTACCCTGCTCGAGGTAAATTTTGCCTATCGTGTTTCCGGTGCATATATTTAATGTACCCGTTCCTCTTTTATATAAGGGAGCGTTTGACGAAGACGTGATGGCATTGTCAAAAGCCAGAGTTGCTTCCGAGGGCACTTCAATGACAGCGCCGCCCTCTCCTACCGACAGCGGCTGTGTGGTCTTTACCATTCCGGAGGTATTTATCAAGAGCTTGGCGCCGTTGTTTATGGTCACAGGAGCCGTCGGACCACCCAGAGCACCCACATCAACACCATCGTTGTTGGCGAGAGTAGATACTTCGAGTGTGCCCTCGTTGATCTGTGTGCCGCCGCTGAACGAGTTGTTGTTGGCTATGGTTGTCTTGGCACTGCCTTTCTTTATGAGACCTGTCTCGCCGGCAATGACGCCGCCACTGATGTTATATTCGAGCGTGTTGTTGTTGAACACAACCGATGAGGGATGAAGTTCTCCGGCGAGTTCCACATTTCCTGTCTCCGCCTTGTCGTCGAATGTCACGGCATCACCGTCCACAAACACGTCGCCCGTGCCATCGGTAGCCGTGAAGTTCTCTGTCTCGGAGAGGTCCCATACAGAGCCGTTCACTCCCGACCATGTGACATCTGCCGCCGAGCGCATGCCCTGCACTTCAACATAGAGTTTGCCCGCCTCGTAAGCGAGTACAGCCTTGACGCCCGAGATGCGTTCCACGACGATATTGTTGATGTCGCCGTCAATCTTGCCCACCTCGGCTATGAGGTAGCGTCCCGCAGTGAGTCTGTCCTGTCCGTCGGCAGGATGTCCGATGCAGGTGAATACAGGCGAGAGATATTCCGGTCCGTTTTTCCAGTCTTTCTTGTCAATCTTCAGCACATTAACTTTGAGCACATCAGCCGAGAAGTCGCTTGCATAGAGGTCAAACTCCACCTTTGCTCCGTAGTTGAGTATCAGCGAGTCTGTGGTGACGGTGCCCTTGACATCCTGTCCGCCCGGTCTGAGTACCGATGCATAGTTCATCTCTATGCCCTTTGCGAACGTTCCTCCGTTGGAGTTGAGCTGCGCAAAACGGTTGAGCCACAGGCGGCTTGACTGCAGTGTGCCGTCGAAGTTGAGCGTACCTGCCCACACTTCCGTCGGACCAGTGTATGTCTCTGTTACCTTCGGCATGTTGAGCACGCCGTCGCCCTGCTTCACGAGGCGCATGCTTCCAGCGAATGCGCCTCCTGTGAGTGTGTGTGTGTAGGTTGTGGTGGTAATGTTGTTGTTGTCGTCATGACCCTGCACCCATGTAGGAGCGTTTACGGTGAGAATGTAAGGAGTGGCGCCGTCGGTAACGTTCACCGTTATGTCGGCAGCCTCGCACATAAGTATGTGTTTGTCGTTGCTTGATTCTCCTATGGTAGAGCCGTTCTTTATCTCCGTACGTCCTGCCATGGTGAGCGGAGCCGGTGCACGTGTTATATCCTCCAGTTCTCCGAGGAAGTAGCTTGCGTGAGGCGGCTGGTTGTATCCGCACATCTGCCATACCATGGCGTTGCGATATTGGTGGTCGTGCCACAGCGTGTAGTTGCGCCACGGCGTTGCCACGTTGGTAGTATAGATACGTATGTTGTTGTCAGCCGTACGCATGACCACCTCTTCACGCCAGTCGCCGAGCACGTCGCCCTGATAGCAGGGCGTACCCTTGGTGTCGTTGTTTGTCATACTTCCCGTGAGTGTAGCTATTGTTCCGACGTATGGTTTCAGGATGACACCTGCCGTATTTTTGCCGTCGGCGTAGTTGAAACTCTCGGAGCAGAGGTCGTCATCCCAATAGATACGGAAGTTCAGTGCGATGTTTGAGCCGCTCTTCGAGAATCCCTCTGCAGCGGCATGCGAAGCCGAGCAGATAATATTCGGGTCATTGGCAGAAGCACCCTGCGAGCCCGGTATATCGTTGATGAAATTGTCCATAATGGAACGTCCGTCATCGCTCGAGCCTATAGTGCGGTAGTATATCTTAGCCGTTGTTGCGTCGCGGAAGCAGTTGAACGGTTTTTCCTCCAGACAGGTAAATATCTCCTGTCCGTGGCTGAAAGGGTCGAGGTCGCCGCAGTGCTGTGCGTCGCCGTGTCCGAGGCCTGTAGTGGAGAGACCCTTTCCGTTGTCGTCTATGACCATAGAACCGAACACAATTTCATCGCGTCCGTCCCAATCTACGTCAGCCACGCCATAGTTGTGGAATCCCTGTCCGTACCACGGGGAACCCGAGGTGTTGCAGTTCCAGCGCCAGCGCTCCGTAAGTTCGTGTGTGGTGGGATTTACGTCGTAGGCAATCATCTTATGCTGCGTGTATATGCCTCGTGCGAGGAAGATGCTCGGTTTGCGTCCGTCCAGATAAGGAGCTCCGAAGAAGTGCTTTGAAGAGCGGTGTCCATAGCCGTCGCCCCACGCGTCGCTAAGGTTCGACTGTCCGCTCTCAAGACGTTTCAGCGGATATTCGAGACACTGGTAGGGCTTGCCCGTCTCTCCGTTGAGGTAGAGCAGGAACTCGTCGCCCTGATAAATGAACCACTGTCCGCTCGAACCGTTGGGGTTGCGGTAGTTCTTCGACTTGTCGCCCACCACATAGGTTGTGCCGTCGCTCATGTGTATGGTAGTACCGTCGGCAGCACGCATCACGGCTTCAGCCTTTCCGTCACCGTCCCAGTCGTAAGCCACGATATTGTTCTCATTGTTCTGGAAGTCGGACATGTTAGGTCCGAAGTCGAGCCACCAGAGCTTTGTTCCGTCGAGCTTGTAAACCTCCACGATGGCATATTCGCCGTTATATCCGCCGGGCATGTATCCGGTGGTAGCGTCGCTCCAGTTGTCGAACTTGAGGAGGATTTCGAGCTCTCCGTCGCCGTCCACATCCGCCATGCACGCGTCGTTGGGTATAAACGTGCTTGTCAGCGAGCCGTGGTTCATCTTTATCTCCTTGTAGTTGTTAGTCCACGGAGTAACGGCAGCGCACTTTGCCTGTGCCACCCCTCTTACCACGGCTTCCACGGCATATTTGCTCGATGTGGTTCCGTTCTTGTCGGTATAGTTGGATACAGTCAGCGGAGTACTGTTGAGTTTTGTTCCATCACGATAGATGTTGTATGTAACATCGTAGTATTCCTCAGCCGTTATTCTCCAGCTGCAGAATATTCCGCCGCTTGTCTTTACAGCGACAAGCCCGCGGTCGAGAACATCGGTAGTACGCTGTGCCCATGTGGTCAGCGTCATCATTCCCATCAGGAATAGTAGTAGCAGTTTTCTCTTCATAATTTTGTAGTTATTAGTCAGCTTTCTTTATTCGATAGTGGTTAGTGTTATCACCCTTCATGTTTTGTCAAAGACATGCTGTTAAGTGCAAAGAAAGTTTGCTTTCACTTTGCCGAGTGCAACATATCTTGTGGCAAAGATACTACATTTTTATTTATAATACATTCAAAATCAATCAAAAAAAGCACGATTTCGTTGAAAATGGATGGTAATGGATGTTATATCCGTCCTCAAAATGGTGTCTGTTCACGTACGGGAACGCTGGTGTCATGCCGTTAGCCATATTTTACCAGAAAAATCCGCCTTGAAGTACCGGTGAGAACAGCTCACGATTTGATACGTATAACATTTATTTACTTTTATGAAAAATGTTTACTTTAACGT
>CAMTJK010000009.1 GCA_947072805.1 uncultured Prevotella sp. | reverse complement strand
AATTCGACCAAATATCTTTACAAATTAACTTTCATTAAGTGCAGTTACGAGCCTCATGCCGGCAGTCATACTCGATTGTATAAGATAACAATGAGAAACAGATGAGCGGACACGAAGATCTTGTGTATATACAAATGTAACAACAACGGTAGTATGAATCATAAACACTACTAAGATTAGCACAATTTCTACCTATAACATATTGAACGCAAATAAGTCATCAGACCGCGAAAAGACTTTTTCGAGAATGCTAAATTTGATTTTCACATCAGATTCGTCTATCTTCACACTATCTTCCTTCCCCTTAGTCTCGACATAGCCGCTATACCTTCTACGGTGCTGTAGTGATTTAGCACACAGATAGACGGAACTAACATGAAATCGAATAAACTATCTATATTGAACGATAGCGGTAAAACATTCGTCAAACACGATATTAGAATAACCATGCATTGTGTGTATATAGTCTTTTATCAGTGGTTTTTCAAATAAATGCAAAGGAAAGTGGTGCAATATTGAAAAAAAAAAGTAATTTTGCAAACGAATTAAAAATGAAGTCACTTGATTGAGAAACATATTGTATTGGAGGACATAGACCCTATAGTGTTCTATGGGGCAAATAACTGTCATTTACAAATGATAAAGGCATTGTATCCAAAGCTCAGAATTGTGGCGCGCGACAATGTGTTGAGGGTTTTGGGCGATGCCGAACAGATGTGCGCATTCGAAGAAAGTACGGAAAAGATGCGCAAGCATATCATAAAGTTCAATATGCTGAGTGAGAATGACATATTGAATATAATTAAAGGTAACAAGACAAACGAAGAAATTCCCGAAGGAGTAATCGTATACAACGTATCAGGAAAACCCATAAAAGCCCGTAGCGAAAACCAGCAGCAACTGATTGATGCATTCTTTAAGAATGACATGGTATTCGCAGTAGGACCTGCAGGCACAGGAAAGACTTACATAAGCATTGCACTTGCCGTAAAAGCCCTTAAAGAAAAAAATATAAAAAAAATAATTTTGAGCCGACCAGCAGTTGAAGCGGGAGAAAAATTAGGTTTCCTACCTGGTGACATGAAAGAAAAAATAGATCCATATCTACAACCGTTATATGACGCATTGGAAGATATGATTCCCGCCGTAAAATTGCAGGAAATGATGGAAAAACACATCATACAAATTGCACCTTTGGCATTCATGAGAGGCAGAACTTTGAGTGACGCGGTAGTTATACTCGATGAAGCCCAGAATACGACCCCAGCCCAAATACGGATGTTCCTCACGCGCATGGGGTGGAACACTAAAATGGTGATAACTGGTGACATAACCCAGATTGATCTGCCACGAGAACAGAAGAGTGGACTTATAGAATCATTGGGAATATTGAGCGGAATTGACGGCATAGAAGTAATAAAACTAAGTAACAAAGATATTGTTCGCCACAAGCTTGTCACAAAAATTGTAAAGGCATACGAAGCCTACGATAAAGAGAAAAGTATTAAGAAAGAAATAAAAGAATTAAATATAACACATAACGATGAAAGCACTGACAAAAACTGAATTCCATTTTGATGGACAGAAAAGCGTTTATCATGGTAAGGTACGCGATGTATACGACATTAACGACGACCTTCTTGTAATGGTTGCAACAGACAGAATATCAGCATTCGACGTTATTCTGCCTAAAGGTATTCCATTCAAGGGACAGGTATTAAATCAGATTGCATCAAAATTCCTTGATGCAACAAGTGACATTTGTCCAAACTGGAAGCTTGCTACACCAGACCCGATGGTCACTGTTGGACTGAAATGCGAGGGATTCCGTGTGGAAATGATTATCCGTTCTATACTCACCGGCTCGGCATGGAGAGACTATCAGAAAGGATGCAGAGAGATTTGCGGTGTCAAGCTACCAGATGGTATGAAAGAAAACGAGCGATTCCCTGAGCCCATTATTACGCCGACAACAAAAGCCGACGAGGGTCACGACATGAATATTTCTCGCGAGGAAATAATCAAGCAAGGCATAGTAAGTGAGGAAGATTATGCTGCCATGGAGGACTACACAAGAAAGTTGTTTAAGAGAGGACAAGAAATATCTGCTCGTCAAGGACTTATTCTTGTTGATACCAAATATGAATTCGGAAAGCGTAACGGCAAAGTATATCTTATAGACGAAATTCACACCCCCGATTCCAGTCGTTATTTCTATGCCGACGGATATGAAGAAAGATTCAAAAAAGGCGAGCCTCAGAAACAACTTTCAAAGGAATTTGTTCGCCAATGGCTGATAGAACACAACTTTATGAACGAGCCCGGTCAGACTATGCCTGAAATAACCGATACTTATGCAGAAAGTGTTAGCGAGCGTTACATAGAATTGTACGAACAGATAACTGGCGAGAAGTTCAACAAAGCAGCAGAGAACGACGACATTGCAGCCAGAATAGAAAAGAATGTATGCGATTTTCTTGCTAACAAGAAAGGCTAAGAATATAGGAATTATCACTATGGGTGATGAAATGCCGCATTCTCTCATCACACAATAACCACAATGAGATAATGTGACAACCATTAAAAGATGTTGTAATGTATAATCAAGAAAAAATAAAGCCCTACGAACAGCAAGGTAAAAAAGGTGAGCAGGTAGAACGAATGTTCGACAACATTGCATCTACTTATGACAAGCTCAACCACAGGCTTTCGTGGAATATAGATAAAGGATGGAGGCGTAAGGCCATAAAGAATCTTGCGCCATTCCATCCGAAATCTATTCTTGACATTGCAACAGGAACCGGTGATTTTGCTATCATGATGGCGGAATACCTTAATCCTGACAAGCTTATTGGGGGCGACATTAGCACAGGAATGATGGAAATTGGCAAGCAAAAGGCTATACAAAAGGGATTAAGCGACATTATATCCTTTTCAAGAGAAGACTGTATGAATCTGTCGTTTGCCGACAATTCATTTGATGCAGTTACCGCCGCTTTCGGTATTAGAAACTTCGAAAATCTCGATAAAGGACTGAAAGAAATGCACCGAGTACTGAAACCTGACGGCCATCTATGCATTGTGGAATTGACCTCTCCTGTAAGATTTCCCATGAAACAACTGTTTCATATCTATTCTCACTCTATTCTGCCCCTTTACGGCAGACTTATTTCCAAAGACGCAAGTGCTTATAGTTATCTTACCGCAACCATCGAGGCCTTTCCACAAGGTGAACAAATGATTGAAATTCTCAGCAATGCAGGATTTAAAAAGTCAGAATTCAAACGATTGACCTGCGGTATTTGCACATTATATTTTGCAACAAAATAACATATTATGGATATATACGGTTTGATTGGCTATCCGCTCGGTCACTCATTTTCAAGAAACTATTTCAATCAAAAGTTTACAGACGAGGGAATAGATGCCAAATATGAGAATTTTGAATTGCCTACAATAGAGTCATTATTGGAAGTACTTGATTCCAATCCAAATCTAAAGGGTCTAAATGTCACTATACCTTACAAGCAAAAAGTAATTTCATATCTTGATAATCTAACACCGGAAGCAAGGGCAATCGGTGCTGTCAATGTTATAAAGGTGACACATGAGGATAACCAAACTATTTTGAAAGGGTATAATACAGATGTGATCGGGTTTACCAAAAGTATTGAGCCTATGCTTGAAAAAATCCACAATAAAGCCCTTATCCTTGGTACTGGCGGAGCCTCTAAAGCCATTGATTACGGTCTGAAAGCACTGGGGTTGGATACAATCTTTGTTAGCCGTTATCAGAGACCTGGTACCATTCAATACGAAGATATTACTCCTGATGTCGTAAAAGAGTATAATGTAATTGTAAATTGCACACCGTGTGGAATGTATCCACGTACAGACGAATGCCCAAAGCTCCCTTACGAAGCAATGGATTCGCACACTATTTTATATGATTTGATCTACAATCCAGACGAGACCATGTTTATGAAACGTGGTGCGGCTTATGGAGCAAATACGAAGAACGGATTAGAAATGCTCCTACTACAGGCATTTGCAAGTTGGGAATTTTGGAATAGTACGGAATAGATATACGTTATACTCCTATTAACATATAAAGTTAGTATTACTAAGAATATATTGTATAGTTTAATCTAATAAGCAGCATCTCTCAAATGGCATATTGAAATGCTGAGATGTGAATTTGAATTTTAATTATGAACAACCGTTATATGATGCGCGGTGTAAGTGCCGCAAAAGAAGATGTGCACAATGCCATCAAAAATATTGATAAGGGTATATTTCCCCATGCTTTCTGTAAAATAATACCGGATATTTTAGGAGGTGATCCTGAGTATTGCAATATAATGCATGCCGACGGAGCCGGTACAAAATCATCTTTGGCATACACGTACTGGAAAGAGACTGGTGATTTAAGCGTATGGAAAGGTATTGCCCAAGATGCACTCATCATGAACACGGACGACTTGCTGTGTGTCGGTGCCGTTGATAATATTTTGGTGTCAAGCACTATCGGCAGGAACAAAATGCTTGTACCAGGTGAAGTTATATCTGCAATAATAAATGGTACAGATGAGTTGCTGGCTCAAATGCGCGATATGGGAATTGGCATATACGCAACAGGAGGCGAAACAGCAGATGTAGGAGATTTAGTTCGCACTATAATTGTGGATTCCACTGTAACATGTCGAATGAAGCGCAGTGATGTAATTGATAACGCCAATATTTGTCCAGGAAATGTAATAGTCGGTTTGTCGTCATGTGGACAGGCAACATATGAAAGCTGTTATAATGGAGGCATGGGCAGCAACGGTCTAACAAGTGCTCGGCATGATGTTTTTGCAAAGTATTTGGCAGAAAAATATCCAGAAAGCTTTGACCACTCAGTACCCGCAGAGCTTGTATATAGTGGTAAATACCACCTTGATACACCGGTAGAGGGTTCTCCAATATCTGCAGGTAAGCTCGTCTTATCCCCTACCCGCACCTATGCCCCGGTTATTAAACGTATACTTGATGAAATGAGAAGCGATATCCATGGCATGGTTCACTGTACAGGTGGTGCCCAAACAAAAGTTCTACATTTCGTGAAAAATAATTGCCATATTGTAAAGGATAATATGTTTCCAATACCTCCTTTGTTTAGAATAATAAATGAAGAAAGCGGAACAGACTGGAAAGAAATGTATAAAGTATTCAATATGGGACACCGTATGGAAATATATGTTTCTCCAGATAAAGCAGAAAAAGTGATAGAAATAAGCAAATGTTTCAATATTGACGCCCAGATTATCGGACATATTGAAGAAGGTAAAAAAAGTCTGACCATCAAATCAGAATTTGGGACGTTCGAATATGACGCCTGATTAATTTTTTTTTATATATACAATAACATCTGTTATGCCAGAAAACAACAGCATATTGGAAAAACTCGACGGACTTGAAAGTCGATATGAAGAAGTATCCACACTTATAACAGACCCATCTGTCATTGCGGATCAAGAAAGATACGTAAAGCTGACAAGAGAATACAAGGATCTCGGAGATATAATGGATGCAAGAAAAAGATACATAATGTGTATCAACTCCATAAAAGAGGCAAAAGACATTCTTGCCAATGAAAACGATCCGGAAATGAAAGAGATGGCAAGAGAGGAACTTGCCGCTGCAGAAGAAATGCAGCCTAAAATTGAAGAAGAAATAAAGATTGCTCTTGTACCTAAAGATCCAGAAGACGCAAAAAACGTACAGATGGAAATAAGAGCAGGAACGGGAGGAGATGAAGCTGCGTTATTTGCAGGAGACCTATTCCAAATGTACAAGAAATTTTGTGACTCAAACGGCTGGAACCTATCAATAACAAGTGTTAGTGAAGGGGCTGTTGGAGGTTTTAAAGAAATAGATTTCGCAATAAGCGGTGATAATGTATACGGTACTTTAAAATATGAGTCAGGTGTACATCGTGTACAACGTGTTCCGGCGACAGAGACCCAAGGCCGTATGCATACAAGTGCTGCAACTGTAGCAGTACTTCCTGAAGCAGACAGGTTTGAAGTAAATATTAACGAAGGCGACATAAAATGGGATACATTCAGAAGTTCCGGTGCTGGAGGTCAAAACGTAAACAAAGTTGAGTCCGGTGTTAGATTACGTTATCCATGGAAAAATCCGAATACAGGAGAAACGGAGGAAATATTGATTGAATGTACAGAAACACGTGACCAGCCTAAAAATAAAGAAAGGGCATTGTCACGTTTACGCACATTCATTTACGATCGAGAGCACCAAAAATATATAGATGATATTGCCAACAGACGTAAAACTCTTGTATCTACCGGTGACAGAAGTGCAAAAATACGCACCTATAACTTTCCGCAAGGACGCGTAACAGATCATCGCATTGGATATACAACACATGACCTACAAGGCTTTCTTGGAGGTAATATACAAGATATGATCGATGCTTTAATTGTTGCTGAAAATGCAGAGAGGATGAAAGAAAATGAATTATAATTTTTGTTTTTAAATAACTTATACCAAATCATATATTTATGAACAGGGCACAACTTATTGAGCAAATCAAAACAAAGAAAAGCTTTCTTTGTGTAGGACTAGATACTGATATCTTGAAAATACCAAGATTCCTTTTAAAGAAAGAAGATCCTATCTTCGAATTTAATAAGGCTATCATAGATGCAACAGCTGATTACTGTGTTTCATACAAGCCAAATCTAGCTTTTTATGAAGCATTTGGCGTAAAAGGAATGGTATCTTTTGAAAAGACGATAAAGTATATCCGAGAAAAATACCCTCAACATTTTATTATTGCAGATGCAAAACGTGGCGATATTGGTAATACGTCAGCAATGTATGCACGTACATTTTTCGAGGAACATAACGTTGATGCATTAACCGTTGCACCATATATGGGCGAAGATAGTGTTACACCTTTTCTTAAATATGAAGATAAATGGGTCATAATTCTTGCATTGACAAGCAATAAAGGTAGTTGTGATTTTCAATTGATGACCGACAAAGAAGGAGAACGCCTTTTTGAAAAAGTACTCCGTAAAAGTCAATCATGGGGGACAGAAAATAACCTCATGTTCGTCGTAGGAGCAACACAAGGAGAGATGTTTAAAGACATCCGAAAAATTGCTCCCAATCATTTTCTGTTAGTTCCTGGCGTTGGTGCACAAGGCGGAAGTCTGCAAGAGGTTTGTAAATATGGAATGAACAAGGACTGTGGGCTGATTGTGAATAGTAGTCGGGGAATAATATACGCCTCGCCAAATGAAGACTTTGCAGATATTGCCCGTAAGAAAGCATATGATATACAACAAGAGATGGAAATTGAATTATTAAAGATATAAAATCAGTAATATACTAAATATTTAGAAAGTATTCTAACGATTTAGTCCAATATAATATTCTTTTAACTTACTATCTATAAATAAGAAGGTCTTAATAGAACCTGATGAACGAAACAAAGATTATCAATGATCCTGTCTTCGGATTTATAAAGATACCACGTGGGTTATTGCTCAATATAATTGATCATCCCTTGATGCAACGTCTCACAAGAATAAATCAATTGGGGCTTGCCTCAGTTGTTTATCCTGGTGCAAGACACACAAGATTTCAACATTCATTAGGAGCTTTTCACTTAATGAGTGAAGCAATTCTATCATTACAGCAAAAGGGACATTTTATATTTGATAGCGAGGCTGAAGCTGTGGAAGCAGCGATATTGATGCATGACATAGGACACGGACCTTTCAGTCATGTACTTGAAAATACGTTGATAAGCGACATATCACATGAAGACATTTCTCTTATGATGATGGAGCAGATAAATCAAGAATTGGGAGGACAACTTAATCTGGCATTGAAAATCTTTAAGGATGAATATTCCAAACATTTCCTTCACCAATTGATAAGCAGTCAATTGGATATGGATAGACTTGATTATTTAAGAAGAGATTCTTTTTACACCGGCGTAACAGAAGGTAATATTGGTAGTGCAAGAATTATAAAGATGCTGAATGTTGTTGACGACAGACTAGTTGTGGAGTCGAAAGGAATATATTCCATAGAAAACTATCTCACTTCAAGACGATTGATGTATTGGCAAGTATATCTGCATAAAACAGCAGTGGCATATGAAAAAATTCTTGTTAATATGTTGAAAAGAGCAAAATTTCTAGCAAACAACAACAAAGAGATCTTTGCAACACCCTCTTTAAGATACTTCCTATATAACAATGTTGACAAGAACTGGTTTTGTTTGCATCATGAAGCATTACATTTTTATAAAGAACTTGATGACAATGATATTTGGAGCGCCATAAAAGTTTGGATGCACAATGAAGACAAAATACTTTCGACATTAGCCAAAGACATGGTAGAACGTAATATTTTCAAGGTCGAAGTTCACGATGAACCAGTCGGAGTAGAACGTATTCTTGAAATCCAGAAAAAGATTGCCAAAGCAATGGATATTGAAGAAAATGAAGCAAGATATCTAATGAGTGTTAATACAATACAAAAAGACATGTATAATATTGACGATGACAGCATCTCTATATTATATAAAGATGGTAGCATAAAAGATATTTCTGAGGCTTCGGAAATAATGAATGTGCAGCTGTTGTCTAAGAAAATTAGAAAGTATTATCTTTGCTATCAGCGGCTTTGACATCCGCTACAATATGGCTTCAAAAACATATAAGATCCATTATACGATAGTCTAAAAAAGACCTAGTTTCTGCTAAAAAAGAAAATTATTGTTTAGTACGTGGTACGTGTGAATAAATTTTGCTATATTTGCAAATTAATAAAACCAAAGAAAAACAATTAATGGAATTTACTGCGAAACAAATAGCCGAGTTTGTCGGTGGCAAGGTGGAAGGAAATCCTGACGCAAAAGTAAATACTTTTGCAAAAATAGAAGATGGGAAAAAAGGTGCAATATCATTTCTGTCTAATCCCAAATACACACATTACATATATAACACAGAGTGTAGCATTATATTGATTAATGATGATCTTGTATTGGATTCTCCTGTCAGACCTACACTTATCCGAGTTAAAAATGCCTATGAATGCGTTGCAAGATTACTTCAAATGTATGAAGCAGCGAAACCGAAGAAAACGGGAACAGATTCTCTGGCCTTTATTTCGCCTTCTGCTATTATTGGTGATAATACATATATCGGAGCTTTTGCCTATATCGGTGAAAATGTCAAGATAGGGGAAAACACACAAATATATCCCAACACTGTTATAGGAGACGATGTTTATATTGGAGAAGGATGCATTATATATCCCAATGTTACAATATACCAGGGCTGTAAAATTGGTAATAATGTTACTATCCATTCTGGTTCAGTGATAGGTTCTGATGGATTTGGCTTTGCTCCTAAAGATGAAGGATATGACAAGATTCCACAAATCGGCATTGTAACAATAGAAGATAATGTAGAAATTGGCGCAAACACATGTATTGACCGCTCTACAATGGGTAGTACAATTATACACAAAGGTGTAAAATTAGACAATCTGATCCAGGTTGCACACAATGTTGAGATAGGAGAACACACGGTAATGTCGGCCCAGGTCGGTATTGCTGGCAGTACGAAAATCGGAGAATGGTGTATGTTTGGAGGGCAAGTCGGTTTAGCTGGTCATATCCATGTGGGAAATAGAACATTCCTTGGGGCTCAATCTGGTGTTCCTGGAAACATAAAAGGAAACGAAACACTTATAGGAACTCCCCCCATGGAGCCAAAAGCTTATTTTAAGTCACAAGCCATATTCCGAAAATTACCCGAAATATACAAACAATTAAATGAGCTACAAAAACAAATTGAAGAATTAAAAAAGAAATAGCATTATGATTAAACAGATGACTTTAAAAGGCAGTTTCTCGCTTTGTGGCAAAGGTCTGCACACTGGATTAAGCCTTACGGTTACATTTAATCCGGCTCCTGAAAATACCGGATATAAAATTCAACGCATAGATTTGGATGGAATGCCAACCATTGATGCTATAGCAGAAAATGTGATTGACACGCAACGGGGTACTGTACTCGGTAAAGGAGATGTTAAAGTATCTACCGTAGAGCATGGCTTAGCTGCACTTTATGCTCTAGGAATTGACAACTGTCTCATCCAGGTGAATGGACCTGAATTTCCAATATTGGATGGTAGTGCCATTCAATATGTAGAGAAAATCTACGAAATTGGGACTGAAGAGCAAAACGCTCCTAAAGATTGGTACATTATAAGAAAGAAAATTGAAGTTAAAGATGAAGAAAGTGGTTCTTGCATAACAATTCTTCCTGATGAAGAATTCAGTCTTACAGCAATGTGTTCCTTCAACTCAAAATTCATAAACAGCCAGTTCGCATCACTTGATAAGGCCGAAAACTTCACAAAAGAGATTGCACCAGCAAGAACATTTGTTTTTGTAAGAGATATAGAACCGCTTATGAAAGCAAATCTCATAAAAGGAGGCGATCTTGACAACGCGATAGTAATATATGAAAAAAAGATACCACAAGAGCAGCTTGACAAACTTGCAGACATGATCCAGGTAGAGCATCGTGATGCAGAGGAACTTGGATATATCCAAAACAAACCACTCGTGTGGGAAAACGAATGTACCCGCCACAAACTTTTGGATATAGTTGGCGATCTTGCACTTATTGGGAAACCTATAAAAGGACGCATAATTGCCACTCGTCCTGGGCATACTATCAATAATAAATTTGCTCGGCAAATGCGTAAGGAGATACGAAAGCATGAAATACAAGCTCCGATCTATGATCCGAACGAAGAACCTGTTATGGATGTGAATCGTATAAGAGAGCTATTACCCCATCGATATCCTATGCAGTTGGTCGACAAGGTTATATCTTTAGGAGCAACAAGTATTGTTGGAGTAAAGAACATAACAAGTAACGAACCTTTCTTCCAAGGACATTTCCCTCAAGAACCTGTAATGCCAGGGGTGCTTCAAGTAGAAGCAATGGCACAATGTGGCGGACTTCTTGTTCTTAATACCGTTGAAGAGCCAGAACGTTGGTCTACATATTTTATGCGAATCGATAGTGTAAAATTCCGTCAAAAAGTTGTTCCTGGTGATACTTTATTATTCAAAGTTGAACTTCTTGCTCCCGTAAGACATGGTATTTCCTCAATGCGCGGATATGTTTTTGTTGGAGATCACATCGTCTCAGAAGCAACATTTACCGCTCAAATTGTCAAGAATAAATAGCCAAATACAATTGAAAATTGCGAATAAAATGTATTTCCTATTTCCAACTTGTAATTATTAAGTAGATTTATAAAATCATTCACAATTTCCATTCTTGTTTTATAAAATATTGAATATATGAATCAAATTAGTCCAATGGCGTATGTCCACCCTGAAGCAAAGATGGGAGACAATAATATTATCGGTCCATATTGCTTCATCGACAAAAATACGGTGATAGGTAACAACAACAAGTTATACAATAGTGTCACAATACATACTGGTGCAAGAATAGGCGATGGAAATGAGTTTTTCCCTGGTGCAAGCATCAGTACAAAGCCGCAGGATCTTAAATACAAAGATGAAGATACAATATGTGAGATTGGTAACAACAACAGCATTCGTGAGAATGTGACGATCAGTCGCGGCACTGCCAGTAAGGACAAAACCGTTGTTGGTAACAATAATCTGCTTATGGAAAGCATGCATATTGCCCATGACTGCGAAATTGGCAGTGGATGTATCATTGGTAATGCCACAAAATTTGGAGGCGAAGTAATTGTACATGACAATGCTATCATCAGTTCTACCGTTCTCTGCCATCAGTTCTGTAATATCGGTAGCTATGTTATGATACAGGGAGGGTGTCGTTTCAGTCAAGATATTCCTCCATTTATTATTGCAGGAAAAGAACCCACAAGATATTGTGGTATTAATATTGTTGGACTCAGACGTCGTGGTTTCTGTAATGAAATCATAGAAACCATTCATGACACCTATCGTACAATATATGCAAATGGCATTATAAAAGACGGTATTCAAGAAGCTCGTGCAAAATACCCTGGAGTAAAAGAAGTAGAATACATATGTTCATTCATTGAGAACTCCAAAAGAGGTATAATACGTTGATGAAGCAAGATACACTTGTTGTAATAACAGGCCCCACGGCTGTCGGGAAAACTGCATTATGCATGGATATAGCAAAAAAATTTGGTATTCCGATTATTAATGCAGATTCCCGACAGATATATAAAGGTTTAGATATCGGAACTGCCACACCAACAAGACAGCAACAAGAAGACGTTAAGCACTATTTTGTTAGTACTCTAGATTTGACTGAATATTATAATGCATCTATGTATGAACAAGATGTACTTCATTTGTTGCTAGAACTTTTTTCTACTAGCAGTTCACATTTGGCGTTGTTAAGTGGGGGTTCAATGATGTATATTGATTGTGTATGCAACGGTATTGATGACATCCCTACTATTGATACTAAAACAAGAACAATATTTAAAGAACGGCTTATCACAGAAGGACTCGAAAAACTATGCGAGGAGTTAAAATTACTAGACCCTGAGTATTATGATTTTGTTGATAAAAGGAATCCGAGACGAGTAATTCATGGACTTGAAATATGCTATCAAACAGGGATGCCTTATTCTTCTTTTCGAAAGAGAAATAAGAAAAAACGTCCATTCAATATCGTTAAAATTGCCCTGACTTGCCCACGAGAGGAATTGTATGCTAGAATCAACGCTCGAGTCGATGAAATGGTTCGTATAGGACTGCTAGAAGAGGTCCATCAATTATATAAATTTCGACATCTTAATGCCCTAAACACAGTAGGATACAAAGAATTATTTGAATACATTGATGGTAATATTTCCTTTGATAATGCTATTGAGCGTATAAAAAGCAATACGAGAAAATATGCCCGTAAGCAACTTACATGGTATAAACGTGATAAAGATATATGTTGGTTTCATCCCCAAGAGAGGAATGAAATAATAAATTATATAACCGACAACTATGAACGATAATTCTGAAAAGAGAAAAAATGGCGTGATTGCTTTCCTTTTAAAAATCGGTGCTATACTCCATAGTTCATGTCTATGGTATAAAAATATCTTTTACGGACGTCCCTGGTATATAAAGATTGTTTCAGGCACCGCAACGTTTATTGTTCTATTCATTTTTTATTTGATTGCCGTAGATATTAATTTTCTGTGGTTGTTTGGAAAATCTCCAAGCATGAACATGATAAAGAATCCCGAAACAAGTCAGGCTTCAGAATTATATAGTGCTGATGGGATAATGATAGGCAAGTATTTCAGTGAGAACCGTACTCCCGTAAAATACGAAGAAGTGGCTCCTGTTTTTTGGGAGGCATTGGTATCTACGGAAGATGAAAGATTCTTCCACCATTTCGGAATTGATTTTCAAGGCCTGGTTGCTGCGCTAAAAGATTATGCCATTCGTCGTGAAGCACGAGGCGCTTCAACAATCACCCAACAATTAGTAAAAAATATGTTCAGGGTTCGCACTCAATACTCTACAGGAGTTTTAGGTAATATTCCAGGCTTGAAAATTCTTATAATGAAAAGCAAAGAATGGATTACAGCAATAAAGATTGAAAGATATTTCAATAAAAAAGAAATTCTAACTATGTATGCTAACACTGTTGATTTTGGCTCAAACGCTTTTGGTATCAAGACGGCATGCAAGACATATTTTGGCATCACGCCAAAAGAACTTAATACAGAACAAGCTGCAGTACTTGTAGGTATGCTTAAAGCTACCACATATTACAATCCTAAAATTAACCCGGAGAACAGTCTAAGACGCCGTAATATTGTTCTCGGTAATATGAAAAGCCACGGTCATATAACACATCAGGAATTTGATTCCCTAAAACTTATTCCAATCAAACTTAACTACAGTGTGGAAAGCAACTATGATGGTCAAGCTACATATTTTCGGGAAGCTGTCGCCAACGAGCTAAGAGAATGGTGCAAGGAAAATGGCTTCGATTTATACAACAGCGGTTTAAAGATATATACAACCATCGACACAAAAATGCAAAAATATGCAGAAGATGCTGTTCGTAAGCAGATGATGGTCGTTCAGAAAAATTTTAATAATCATTGGGGAAATACTAACCCATGGCAAGATGAACATCACAACGAAATACCAAATTTCATTGAAGGAATAGCACAAAAACTACCATTATACAAACACCTTTCAGAACGATATTCAAATAATGTAGACTCTATAGAATATTGGTTGAACAAGCCTCATACCGTTAAACTTTTTGACTATAATAACGGATATATTGAAAAAGAAATGAGCACCATGGACTCCATTAGATACATGGAACATTTCATGCATTGTGGGTTTGTTGCAATGGAGACTGAAACCGGTCATATAAAAGCCTGGGTTGGTGATATAGACTTCACAACATGGAAATATGACAAGGTAACAGCGATGCGACAACCCGGTTCAACATTTAAGCTTTTTGTATATTCAGAAGCTATTAATCAAGGCCTCACTCCATGTGACAAGCGTCGAGACTCGTATTTCAGCATGAAAGTTTATGATGCAAAGAAGAAGAAGGACGTCATTTGGGCACCAACAAATGCCAATGGTTATTTCACTGGCGATTCTATACCGTTAAAAGCAGCATTTGCTCAGAGTACAAACTCTATTGCTGTGAAATTAGGGCAGGAAATAGGAATAGAAAACATTGTAAAGACAGCTCATGCCATGGGTATCAAGAGTAATCTTGACGCCACACCGGCATTGGCTTTAGGAGCAAGTGACGTCAATCTCCTTGAACTTGTAAATTCTTATGCCACTGCTGCCAACAATGGCAAGATGCACGTCCCTGTACTTATAACAAGAATTCTTGATCGTTATGGCAACGAAGTATACCGAACCCCCATCTCATACAAGCAAGCTATACCATATAAGAGTGCTTTTCTTATGCAGCAACTTCTTATGGGTGGTATGAGAGAGCCTGGTGGCACTAGTCAGAGCTTATGGAGATACGTGGGGAAATACAGCGACACCGAATTCGGCGGTAAAACTGGCACATCCAACAATCATTCTGACGCCTGGTTTGTAGGAGTAAGCCCCAAACTCGTTGCCGGAGCATGGGTTGGGGGCGAATATCGCTCCATACACTTCCGTACCGGCGCTCTTGGTCAAGGTAGTCGAACGGCATTGCCTATATGCGGTTATTTTTTTGAATCAGTACTAGGTGACAAGAATTTCTATTACTACCATGGAAGATTTGCAAAGCCAACTGCAGAAATAAAGTCGGAAGCCTATTTGTGCAGCAGCTACTATGAGCGTCATGATGACGATAGTATTAGCGTTGATAGCATCATGCCGTATACCGAAGGTGTACTCACACCTGATAACGAAGCCACTTTTATCCATCAATCGTCTGTCACTCAAGGAAACGACACACAGTCTTCCACCGCAACAGACAACCATTTTCCTAACAATAATAGAGAGGCTGCTGACAGCAGGAAGATTTTGAGAAATTAACATAAAAAACATATTGTAAAGCTTGGGTATAATAAAGAAAGTATATACATTTGCACGCAAAATTTATTAATTCTTACACATAAATAATGAAACAGCCAGTAGCAAAGAAAGTAATCTCTCTAAAAACTCTGACAAAAAATAATGTATGGGACATTCAGGAAAACGATATTTTCCGAATGTTGGAAAATGCAGACAAGGATGCAGACGTTAAGGATAACAAACGCCATTACGTTGATATTATTCGTACAGCCTTTATGATAGAAGAGCTTAACGATGATTCTGTAATAGTTAAAAACAAATATGAACGTATGGGATATAAGGTGGGTAGTGTACGACTTGATGATACCACAAAAAACATATGGGCTGTTAAAAAGCGTCCTATTATTCGTGTAAGTGATCTTACTTATGAGAATATCCATCATATATCTGCATCTAAGCTCATAGAAGTTCTTGACAGAAATTTCGGTGGAGGATGGGAATCGCTATCACAAAGTATACAGGACATTATTGAGAGTGGCTTTGATATATCAACAACCACTCTGCCCAAGGATCGTCTTCACAAGCCAGGTGGCATGTATGAGAAAAAAATTGCCGATGGATTCGAAGTTCTGGAAGTGTCAAAAGGATCATGGGTGGAAGCAATATTTGCCAAGATAAAACCCGAACAAGAAAAGCCACGTCTTACACTTCAATCAAGAGACGAAGAAGCTCTTCCTAATGACGACTACAATAAGAATGACGAAGAGGAAGAGGTGGAAGAGCCTACAGATTATGCCAATGATGATATAACAGAAGATAACTACCGCACAACATTTGAGATTGAAAGTAATCCAGATGAAGAAGCCGAGGAATTATCAGATTTCAATGCAGAAGAATAATTCTCTATAATAAAATATTATACGCAATGTAGTATTACAAGTCATGGTTCTACTCCAAATAATTTAAAGTGCTTGAATCTGCCATTCTTTTAAAGGCATAAAACAACTTATGTTTCGAATGACAGATTCAAGCATTTCTTTCAAAAGATCTATTAATATTCACTAATACATAATCAAACAAATGAACATTCCAACAATTTTTTGGCTTGTCCCAATAGCCTCCATTGCAGCATTAGGGATGGCATTGTACTTCTTTCGTCAGATGATTGCTGAAGACGAAGGAACACCTAGGATGAAAGAGATAGCAAGTCATGTACGACGTGGTGCTATGGCTTATTTAAAGCAGCAATACAAAGTGGTTACAATAGTTTTTGTTGTACTTGCAATTGTATTCTCTTTCATGGCATATGTTATGCACGTACAGAATCCATGGGTTCCTTTTGCCTTCCTCACTGGCGGATTATTCTCTGGACTGGCAGGCTTCTTTGGCATGAAAACAGCCACATATGCCTCTGCTCGAACAGCCAATGCTGCTCGTCAAGGTCTTAATAAGGGATTAAAGATAGCTTTCCGCAGTGGTGCTGTCATGGGACTTGTCGTTGTGGGGCTCGGACTACTTGACATTGCTATTTGGTTTGTTGTGCTAAGTTATTTTTATCAAACTGATGACATGGCTCTTGTCACTATAACCACGACTATGCTTACCTTTGGAATGGGTGCTTCTACACAAGCATTGTTTGCCCGTGTCGGCGGCGGAATCTATACTAAGGCTGCCGATGTTGGAGCCGACCTTGTTGGCAAGGTGGAAGCTGACATTCCAGAAGACGATCCACGCAATCCAGCCACAATTGCCGATAATGTAGGTGATAATGTGGGTGACGTTGCAGGCATGGGAGCCGACCTCTACGAGAGTTACTGCGGCAGCATACTCAGTACAGCAGCACTTGGTGCAACAGCATTTGCACTCAATGAAGACATGCAACTACGTGCTGTAATAGCCCCCATGGTTATAGCCTCCGTTGGTATATTTCTTTCTTTGTTCGGCATATTCCTTGTGCGCACCAAGGAAGGAGCAACAATGAAAGATCTTCTCCGCTCCCTTGGTTTTGGCACCAACGTTTCAGCCATACTTATAGCTGTAGCCTCATTTATTATTCTCTACAGCTTGCAGATCGAAAACTGGCTTGGTGTATCGTTCTCTGTTGTAACCGGTCTTCTTGCAGGTGTCATTATCGGTCAGGCGACGGAATATTACACCAGTCACACATACAAACCAACACAGAAAATAGCCGAAGCCTCTCAAACAGGTTCTGCAACTGTTATCATAAAAGGTATTGGCACCGGCATGATTTCTACCATGGTACCTGTAGTCACAATATCTGTTGCTATCATGTTTAGTTACCTTTTCGCCAACCGTTTTGACCTTTCCATGACAGCAGAAAGCATTTCTATGGGCTTATACGGTATAGGTATAGCCGCAGTGGGTATGCTATCAACTCTTGGTATTACCTTAGCTACCGATGCCTATGGTCCAATAGCAGACAATGCGGGCGGTAATGCCGAAATGAGTGAGCTTGGCGAGGAAGTACGTCACCGTACCGATGCTCTTGATGCCCTCGGCAACACTACCGCAGCCACAGGTAAAGGCTTTGCTATAGGTAGTGCGGCCCTTACAGCTTTGGCCCTGTTAGCTTCATATGTGGAAGAAATAAAGATAGCAATGATACGCGCTGTCAATGAGGGGCATACTTTTATCGACAATATGGGGGAAGTGTTCAATCCATCCACCGCAAATATGATTGACTATATGAACTTCTTCCAGGTAAACCTTATGAATCCGAAAGTTCTTGTGGGCGCATTCATCGGAGGCATGGCCGCATTTCTTTTCTGTGGTCTTACCATGGGAGCTGTGGGACGTGCAGCTCAGACCATGGTTGAAGAAGTCCGCCGTCAATTCCGAGAAATAAAAGGCATTCTCGATGGCAAAGCTACTCCCGACTACAGTAGATGCGTGGAGATAAGCACACGTTCTGCACAGCGTGAGATGCTTTTCCCTAGCCTTCTTGCCATCATTATTCCCATTGTTGTAGGAGTATTATTGGGTGTAGCCGGCGTCATGGGGCTACTTATAGGTGGACTTACAGCAGGCTTTACCCTTGCTGTGTTCATGGCAAATGCTGGAGGAGCCTGGGATAACGCAAAGAAAATGGTAGAGGAAGGGTATTTCGGTGGTAAAGGTTCTTCGTGTCACAAAGCAACAATCGTTGGCGACACTGTCGGTGATCCCTTCAAGGACACCTCCGGTCCCTCACTAAATATCCTCATCAAACTCATGTCCATGGTTAGCATTGTTATGGCAGGACTTATCGTCGCATTCATCTAACGCGTGGATGCTTTTGTTGATATGTCACCGATGGCAGTCCTACCCTAACATTGCGGTATGACTGCCATCTACTCATTATGCTTTCAACGTAGTTTAGGGTTTCACTACCCCTTATGTAACCATTTTTTACAATCGAATCATTATAATAAGCAGGCTCACTTAGCATCTTCAAGTATCGCGATACCTCTTCCCATACATGGCAATCCTTTCCATCCCTTTCTGCGAGTGCCATAGCGTCACGTATATGCAATGCCCCACCATTATAGCTCGCCAGCACAAAACAAATTCTTTCTTTACGCGAAGACACATCGGAAAACATTCCGTCGAGCTCTGCTAAGAAACGCGCAGCAGCAAAAATATTACTTTCCGGATCGAATAGTCTCTCCTGGGGCAGTTTCAGATGCTCGGCTGTGGCAGGCATTATCTGCATCAGTCCACATGCTCCAGCCCACGACTTCGCATCAGGATCAAATGCAGACTCCTGATAACACTGTGCCGCCATTAGCCGCCAATCCCATCTTATCTCGCTGCAAGCTGCAACAAAAAATGCATCATAACGCGATATCACGCCTCTCTCTTTGTCCATTATTGGAGCTGCCGCTCTACGTCTTATTCCATAACCACTCCACATCTGTCTTTCCTCTTCCTTTACCTGTTGTAACATATCCGGCTTGAACCATCCGTCCAAAGCGTCTGCAAGTTTCTGTTGATTCTTCCTCACAGCCCATTGTACACTGCGTTTTTCGTCATACGTACCGCAGAATCTAATTTTTCCATTTTTACAGCCCTGCTTTGGCAACGGGAATACAAGCACATCTGCATCACCTAAGATCAGTTTACTTATCATATCTGCAGTGTCGCGACACACATCTATCCGCAGTCTTACTCCCAGCATATCTGCAAAACGCTGACATAAGCGATAGTGACATCCTGCGGCTCTACCTTTATAATCATAGTAGGTATCCTCACCATATAATGTCACCATTATCATTTCTCCATTAGTCAAAAGCTCATCGAGATCAATTTCCTCATTAAGACCAATTGTATCTGATACTACACACCAAGGTACATCTGTGTAGTCTTTCCGTTCTTGCGCACCACCACAGGATGCTAAGAGACTACAGACAACTCCAAGATACAATCCTAACAAAGTCATCGTTTTGTCACATAAATTTCTTTTTGGCATCACAAACATCTTATATTTATACTAAAATGTTTCACTTTGACTGCAAAAGTAGTTATTTTCTTGCACAATAGCACATTTTTAACTACATTTGCAATGTTTTTATCATTAAGAAACTATGTTACGTATAGCAGTACAATCTAAAGGTCGTCTTTATGATGACACTATGAACCTCCTTGCCGAGGCAGATATCAAGATACACTCCGGTAAGCGCACTCTCCTTGTGCAGTCATCCAATTTTCCTCTTGAAGTGCTCTACCTCCGCGATGATGACATACCACAGAGTGTAGCAGGTGGAGTTGCCGACATTGGCGTGGTTGGAGAGAACGAGTTTGTTGAACGTGGCGAAGATGCCGACATAATCTGCCGTCTCGGTTTCAGCCGTTGTCGTCTATCATTAGCAATACCCAAAGACGTAGACTATCATGGTGTGAATTGGTTTGAAGGCAAAAAAATAGCCACCTCCTACCCTAATATACTCCGTCAATTTCTCACAGAAGCAGGTGTTAATGCCGACATACATGTTATTACTGGTAGCGTTGAAATATCTCCAGGCATAGGACTTGCCGATGGCATTTTCGACATCGTTAGCAGCGGTTCGACCCTTGTTAGTAACAATCTACGTGAAGTGGAAGTAGTTATGCAGAGTGAAGCTATTCTCATTGGACACAAGGGAATGTCATCCTCTAAGCTCGCCACATTACGTGAAATGTTGTTCCGCTTTGAAGCTGTACGCAGTGCTGATGACAAGAAATACGTGCGAATGAATGCGCCCAAAGACCGTTTACACGACATCATCTCCGTACTTCCAGGACTGAAGAGTCCTACTGTTATTCCCCTTGCAGACGAAGAATGGTGCTCCGTTCACACCGTACTCGACCAAAAACGCTTCTGGGAAATAATTGGAAAACTAAAGGAAATGGGGGCACAAGGAATACTTGTCACTCCAATTGAAAAAATGATATTATAACATACCCATACAACAATCACCGTATATCATGCAGATTATCCGATACCCCGACAAGAAACAGTGGGAGAATATAGTAAAGCGTCCAGTACTAAACGTATCACAACTTCGAACCACAGTAAGCAGTATTCTTGACGATGTACGAATGCGAGGCGATGAAGCCGTACGTCACTATGCCTCACGCTTTGACAACGCCACACTTCGCAATCTTGCCGTCACTCCAGACGAACTTGATGCCGCAGAACGCCTTGTGAGCCCGGAACTAAAAAAAGCTATCCAGCTAGCTCACCACAATATTAGAGTCTTCCATTCCTCACAGAAATTTCAAACCACAGCCGTTGAAACACAGCCTGGAGTGAAATGCTGGCAAAAAAGTGTGCCTATAGAGCGTGTAGGACTCTATATTCCCGGCGGTACAGCACCCCTCTTCAGTACCGTACTAATGCTCGCCACTCCCGCCACTATTGCCGGATGCCGTGAGATAGTGCTTTGCACCCCACCTTCGCCACAAGGAACCATCCATCCCGCTATTCTATTTTCTGCAAAAACAGCAGGTGTAAGCCGCATCTTCAAAGCAGGAGGAGTACAAGCTATCGGTGCAATGGCATATGGTACAGAGAGCATACCAAAGGTACATAAGATATTCGGTCCTGGCAATCAATATGTCATGGCTGCTAAACAGCAGGTAAGTCTACACGATGTCGCAATTGATATGCCTGCTGGTCCATCTGAAGTGTGTATTGTTGCCGATGATAGTGCCAATATAAACTTTGTGGCTGCCGATCTACTATCACAAGCTGAACATGGTGTGGATTCACAGGTGATGCTTATCACAACCAGCCAACAGTTAATCCAACATCTTGATGCAGAACTGGAGCGTCAGCTCTCAATGCTACCTCGTGCAGAAATAGCACGTCGTGCACTTGATAATAGCCGCTGTGTACTCGTTGGAAGCAAGGAGGAAGCTATGGAACTCGCCAACGAATATGCTCCAGAGCATCTTATACTCCAAACATCTGACTATCTCAGTCTTGCCGACAATGTAGTCAATGCTGGTAGCGTGTTCCTCGGAAAATATGCATGCGAAAGTGCAGGCGACTATGCCAGCGGTACAAACCATACACTACCTACCCACGGTTATGCTACGGCATACAATGGTGTAAACCTGGACAGCTATTGTCGCAAAATAACATTCCAACATCTCACAGCCGAAGGAGTAAAAAAAATTGGTCACGCCGTAGAGGTTATGGCGGAAGCAGAATCGCTTATTGCCCATAAAAATGCAATGACTGTACGTATAAACAGTGTGGAAGGAGGGAAATCATGAGATTGCTTGAAGATCTATTGCGTCCCAACATCAAGGCTCTGGCACCTTACAGCAGTGCACGTAATGAGTACAGTGGTTGCACTGCTCATGTATATTTAGATGCTAATGAGAATCCTTACAATGCTCCTTATGACCGTTATCCGGACCCCATGCAAAATGAGCTCAAGAAAGAACTCTCTCGCGTGAAGCGGGTACCTATTGAAAGAATTTTTCTTGGTAACGGAAGCGATGAAGCAATCGACCTACTATACCGTTGTTTTACACGCCCCGGCATTGATAATGTTGTTGCAATAGAACCTACTTACGGAATGTACCGCGTATGTGCTGACATCAACGACATAGAGTATCGTCCTGTACTCCTTGATGATGGATACCGACTTAATGCTGAAAACCTGTTACACGCCTGCAATAGCGACACCAAGATTATATGGATATGCAGTCCTAACAATCCTACAGGCAATAGTTTTTTGCATGATGAAATAGTAAAGGTAATCAACGGATTTGACGGTCTCGTTGTCATAGACGAAGCCTACAGTGACTTTTCTTCCTGTCATCCATTTCGTCTTGAACTCGCCACTTATTCCAACATAGTAGTTTTAAACACCATGAGTAAAGCGTGGGGGTGTGCAGCCATACGCCTAGGTATGGCTTTCGCTTCACCGGAGATAATTAATGTTATGAACAAGGTGAAATATCCCTATAATATAAATCTGCTTACACAACGTCACGCCTTAGAAATATTAAAGAACTCTTATGAAGTAGAAAAATGGGTGCGCACCATTCTACTCGAACGCAGTCGCATGGTAAGTGCCTTTGCCTTGCTTCCTTGCTGTAAGCAAGTATATCCAACCGATGCCAATTTCTTCCTCGCAAAAATGGACAATGCACAAGCAATATATGATTATCTTGTAGAGAAAGGTATCATTGTGAGGAATCGCACACATGTTGCACTATGCAACAACTGCTTACGCATCACTATTGGTACAAAGAGTGAAAACAACGAATTGCTCTCTGCTCTGCGTCAATATTGCTAAGCCCAAACATGTAATTAGACTGATACTAGCAGATCAAGCAATGATTTCAATGTTTTTAACTGTTTAACCATTGCCTTGCTTCTCATCTGTCTCAACAAAGCCCGCTATGCTATATCATAGTACAGTCGCAATATAGTAAAAACATTGTAAAATCCAATGAGATATTTTTGCGAACTAAACAACGAGAAATATTAAAAGAAAATAATCTATACATAAAGTGCCGATGAACGATTAAGTCCATAGGCACTTTATGTCTTGAACATACGTTGTAGTTGTACAACTAATATGCATGTTCATCTCTAAAAAATATCTGTGATATTGTCTTTCCTATTATGCGTAAGTCAAGCCATACGCTCCAGTTCTCTATATACCAAATGTCCCTCTGAACTCTACCCTCCATCTGCCAGAGTTCTTTTGTCTCACCTCTGAATCCGGTTACCTGTGCCCATCCCGTTATACCTGGTTTTACAAAATGGCGTACCATATATTTATCTATCAATTGACGATATACCTCCGTATGATGTAGCATATGTGGACGTGGTCCTACAATGCTCATATCTCCAAGAAATACATTAAAAAATTGTGGAAGCTCATCAATATTTGTTTTGCGCATAAAGTCACCAAATGCAAATTTTCTTGGATCATTCTCTGTAGCTTGCACAAGATCCGCCTCTTTATTAATGTGCATCGATCTGAACTTGTAACACATGAAATCACGTCCGTTTAACCCAGTACGTAGCTGTCGGAAAAATATAGGTCCCGGACTCTGTCGCTTTATAATAAAAGCAATTATAGGAATAAAAGGCAATAAACATATTATCACCAAAGCAGAAAATATTACATCGAATGTTCGCTTCACAAATCTATTTGTAGGATTCACCAATGGTTCATCATAATTGGTGAATACTATTGTGTTACCCAAATATTCAAACTTCACCGTATGACCGAATGGCTGTGTATAAATGGGGATATAATAGAAATGCGCCACGTTCTTCCTGCAGTATCTCATAAATTTCCTTATCTGTTCCTGCGCTGTGATAGGCACACAGCAGTACATTTCGTCGACCTGCGGCAAGGAGCCCCGTCTTACCTCTTCCTCAAAATCACCCACAGAACCTCTATAGGTTAGTCCCTCTGGACATTGCACCAACTCCGTATCAGCATAATAGCCCAACACATGATATCCCATATATGGACTGCCAGCAAGGAAACTGTAAGCATCAATTATGCGGGGATCGTTTCCAACAAACACAACAGTGCGTCTGTTACGTCCCATCGTTCGATAATGCTTTATAGACCATCGTTCCACATAACGTGATAATAATATGCCCACATAGAGAATTACAGAAAATTTGACCATAAAAGCCAAGCCTGGCATATCTACCCCCTCGTAACGGTCTGATACTACCATAAGCACATAGGTAAGCACACTATAGAGAATAACAAGCATTGTACTCTGTCGCAATATCAGTTCTGATGTAGATCTGCGTCTGTGTACTATTGTAGAAAAGAAATACTGTGCCCCAACCATACCGATATTGGCTATAACCATGAGCATAGCTGTACTACAGCAATAGTCTCCATTACCACAATCGCCACCGACAATCAACAGGTAGGAGTAAAACAATATATTGAGGACAATAAAATCTGCTACCACAATAATGGCTTTCATCAGATTACTTGTCCTGTTATTGGGTCTCATTTTTGTTTTCTTTTACGTGGTATAAAACAATTGAATGTTATAACATATCATTCATGACACACATTGATATTCCACATCATGTGTACAAACAAACACATCATTTTATATTGCAAATATATAATATAATTTTTTCTTGACAAAACATTCTCACCGAATATTGCACAGCTTATAAAATATTTAGACATCCACAGCATGGTTTGCGCCCTCTATAAAAAATTGAGAGAATTAAGGGCAAGTACCTGTTTCCCAGATACTTGCCCTTTATATAGCTAATTTTCAGCACCTTTCGATTATTCTTCGACGGCGGCCTGCGCGGCTGCTAACGGGTACTGATTTTCAGCAACATATATTGGGATTGGGAAACATTTGG
>CAMTJK010000008.1 GCA_947072805.1 uncultured Prevotella sp. | reverse complement strand
CTTTGAGGGGGTAGTGTCAATTGCGACGTGGGAGTTCGAGTCTCCTCCTCTTCACCATATTTTTTTTGTTGCGGAAATAGCTCAGTTGGTAGAGCACGACCTTGCCAAGGTCGGGGTCGCGGGTTCGAGTCCCGTTTTCCGCTCGATTCTGTTATTTTTAGGAAAACATCAATCAAATGAATTTATATTTAAGATATTTCGATCGCGAGACATTGGTACATAATGTCGATGACGCTATTGCTTTTCTCTGCGATATAGACGAGATAGGTATGAACCCTATGCTTGAAGCCGATATCCGTGAATATGCAGTGAGCGACGTCTACTACCCGAAGCGATATAAGATACGTCCCAGAGTATATTTTATAATAATAAAGACCGAGGCAGAGACAATGCTCGACTTCAAGGAAAAGAGAGCACTGCACACCATGCCGACAAACGATGAGAGAAACAGACTTGCCACATCGGCAATATCCAAACTGAATGAAGACCTGTTCGGATGGTATGAGGGTACAATAGACTTCAAACGTGTGCTTCAAGTTCCGGGAACCGGCAAGTTTCAGTACAGGGACACTCATTTTGTAGCACAGTGCAAGGCAAATTCCGGAATAGACTGCTATAACCGCATAGTGGAGCATCTGCGCCAGAGAGTGGATTCGCGCAGCCAGTTCCCTTCGGCAAAAGGCAAGAACTTTAAGTTCCACTATCTGGGAATGTGTAAATAATGTAATTTACGCATTTATGAACAAGGTAATGCTTATAGGCAACGTCGGCAAGGACCCGGAGGTGCAGTACGTCGATCATGGAGTGGCAGTGGCACGCTTGTCGCTTGCTACCACAGAAAGAGGCTATACGTTGTCGAACGGCACACAGGTTCCCGACAGGACAGACTGGCACAGGGTTGTGCTGTGGCGCAGACTGGCAGAGATTGTGGAGAAGTATGTTCATAAAGGTGACAAGTTATATATAGAGGGACGTTTACGCTATACTACCCATGACGACAAACGGGGAATAAGACAAACCGTTACAGAAATATGGGCAGAGAATATGGAGATGCTGACACCCAAGGCATCACAGACATCCCAACCTAACGGCAATGCTGTACAAACGCTACAAGAGCCCAAAGTGCAGAATGTGGCACCCATGGAAAATAAAGACGACGCATTGCCATTCTAAATAATAAAACCGTTTGTTTTGACAGAAATTACAGAGCTATATAATGAGGTGCATTTCATGTCGCCAAGCCTGGGAGTGATGGTCGCAGGACTGCTGGCGTGTGTGTTACTGCTTGCTTCCGCTTTTGCCTCCGGTTCGGAAATAGCCATCTTCTCATTGACTCCAGGCGACTTGGAGGAACTGGAAGAGGAGAAGACAGAGAACGACACCAACATACTACGACTTAGAGAAGACTCTGAACGCACGTTGGCTACAATACTTATCACGAACAACCTCGTGAATGTAACCATAATCATGCTCTGCAACTATTTCATCGCACATATAGTGGACTTCGGCAATGCCTACTTGCTGCAGTTTATATGTATTACGGTGATTCTTACATTCGTGCTTTTACTCTTCGGTGAGATAATGCCAAAGATATATTGCAGCCAGAATCCGTTGCGCTTCTGCCGTATGGTGGTGAACGGAATACTGTTCTGCAGGAAGATTTTTTATCCTTTTGCCTCAATATTGATGCGTTCGAGTGTGCTGGCAGACAAGGTGGTAAGAAAAGAAAGCCACGTGCTGAGTGTGGATGACCTTGAACAGGCACTGGAACTGACAGACAAGGAAGATATAAAAGACGAAAAGAACCTGCTGGAGGGCATCGTAAGATTCGGAGACGAAACGGCAAGGGAGATAATGACAAGCCGGCAGGACGTAATAGACCTCAACTTCAAATCGTCTTTCAGCGACGTACTGAAATGTATAGTTGAAAACAACTATTCGAGAATACCCATATATCAGGATAACATAGACAAGATAAGAGGCATACTGTACATAAAAGACCTGTTGCCGCATCTCGGCAAACCCTCGAACTTCAGATGGCAGTCGCTTATACGTCCGCCTTATTTCGTACCGGAAACGAAAAAGATAGATGACTTGTTGCGTGAATTTCAGGAAAACAAGGTACACATAGCCATTGTGGTGGATGAATTCGGAGGAACGAGCGGAATAGTAACGCTGGAAGATATCCTGGAGGAGATAGTGGGAGAGATAAATGATGAGTTTGACGAGGAAGAGCACAACTTCATCCGCGTGAATAACAATACATATATATTTGAAGGCAAGACACTTAAGGTGGATTTCTGCAAAGTGCTGCACATAGATGACGAGGTGTTTGCCGACATGGAAGGCGATGCCGACACGCTTGCAGGCCTTGTGCTAGAGATAAAAGGCGAGTTTCCACACCTGCACGAACGTATAGAATATGATAATTTTATCTTTGAGATAATGGAAATGAACGAAAGACGCATTTCAAAGATAAAGGTTACCGTACTTGACAAGATGCAGAAAGACTGATGTCTGGAGCTTATTTTCGTCTGATGCGGTTAATAATTATTAACGTCGCATGACTTTTCATGATATCTTTTAGTGTGATTACAGATAAAAATAACTATCTTTGTGTATGTTAAATTAAGATATCACACTATTTATATGAGAAATTACTGTTTCAAATGGTTGTTTTTGCCGGTCTTGATGCTTGCCATGACAACCATCATATCCTGTTCAAAAGACATTATTGACGATGAAACGGAGGAAGATGTTGCTGCCGTAAGTGACAGCGGAGAGACATCTTCGCCGAAAGGACAGGGTATACTCTCGGTACGCACACGTGGTGCAGAGGACGAAGTGACAGATGCAAATGTAAGTTTTCCACTTAATATATATGTGTTTGACGAGAATGGCACCTGCGTGGAAACACAGACATTGGAATCTGCCAAGACCTTGAAGTTCAAACTCGATGAGGGTGTATACACTATATGTGCTATAGGTGGTGCATCGCCAGAAAAGTATAATATCCCGACAAAGGAAGAGGCAACAATGGAATATGTTGTTTCGCTGAAAGAAGGCAAGACACATACTGACCTGATGTATGCCAGGACCATGACGGTGCTTGCAGCAGGCGAGAACAACACTATAACACTGGCGCTAAGCAGAAAGGTGCTGCTGCTGCAGGAGGTTGTGGTAAACTCTGTACCCGATGATGTGACGTCGGTGAATGTTGTGCTGGCTCCGCTGTATGAAGACCTGCGCCTCGACGGCGTATATAACGGTACGAACGGCGTGTTTTCAATTCCCTTGATCAAGCAGGGCGAGACATCTACATGGAAGAATGATGAAGCTTGTTATATGCTTGAAACCCTTCCCGGAGCAGCTGTAAAAGTGCAATTCAACTCCCCACAAGGAACAAATAGTTATTCGTATGCTCTGTCCGAGGGACTTCAGGCGAACTATAAAATATGTATTACCGGAACATATACGGGACAGGCAGGACTCGACATGATAGGGGTAGTCTCTGGACCGGAGTGGGCTGGGGAACGCTCCATAGATTTCGATTTCAGCGAAACGGGCTCTGATGTGAGTGAAAACGGTATACAGGTAATCACAGGCGAAGAGGTGCCCACAGTGAAAACATTGTATAAGGGATGTTATGTGTACAGTGTTGAAAACTATGCTGCCGGTGTGTCGAGGGTGGTATTGATGGCACCGAAGGTAATTTCGGGCCTTTCCTTTGACAGTGAAGACCAGAGTTCGGTGAAAACAGCGCTTAAAGCGGCACTCTCGGGCATGGAAGTGGAAGGCATTGGCGGCTGGAGGATACCTGAAACCACAGAGATAGAAGAGACGGTTACCGATTACAGTAATATAAACAAGGTGCTGAAAGGTAGTGAATATCCATACGATCTGATAGTTCCGGGAATATCTTACTTCTATCAGACAGAAAGCGGAGATATCGCTGTATATATAAAGTCTGGTGAGCCGGAGTTTAATTCAAGTACAAGATTGCGCGCATTCTCAACAGTAATATTCAAATAAGGTGGGCATATAATATGATTCTTTCCGAAGCTGATAATAGCTTTGTTATAAAAATAAGGGGCAGTTCAAATCGGTGAACTGCCCCTTATTTTTATAACATATCGGTTATTAGACTGTTATGTGCAAACAAACTTTCTTCTTGTCATCAGTCTTTCCGCTTATTGGACAAAGGGAATCCCTTTGCGCCCTGTAAATGTAAAAACACCTGTTCAAAATATAGGTTATTATCATCGTTAAGCTAAAGACCAATTCGGTTAATAGGATGTGGAATTATCAGAAATGGATTATTACTTTACAGGAATCTTTTCTACACGGCGTTGATGACGACCGCCTTCGAAGGGAACTCTAAAGAACTCATCCATGATTTTCTCTGCAGTCTTGTTGTCAATAAATCGACCCGGCATTACGAGAACATTGGCATCGTTGTGCTGGCGGATGAGATGTGCTATCTCTGGTATCCATGCCAAACCAGCCCTTACACCCTGGTGCTTGTTGAGTGTGATACTAATGCCCTCGCCACTACCGCAAATACCAATTCCGGGATAAACCTCTCCGCTCTCTATACCCTCGGCAAGTGCGTGACCGAAGTCTGTATAATCGCAACTCATGTCACTGTATGTACCATAATCCTTATATGGATATCCATGTTCTTCGAGGTACTGGATGACAAATTTCTTTAGGGGATAACCGGCATGATCACATGCAATTCCAACTGTTTTTATTTCCATAGTTTTATAAATTAAAAACAACCACCTCGGTCTTCTTTTCCAAACATATTGTCTGTAAATGGAATCAGACAATGTTTCGCAGAAGACCGGGGTGGAAGATTATACAATTATTCAGCAAGGAAAGCTTTCACTTGCTTGTATACATTCTCACCTGTGTAGCCCAGTTTCTCATCAAGGACCTTGTAAGGAGCAGAGAAACCGAAACTCGGCATACCGAATACGCGACCGTTAGCACCTACAAGTCCTTCAAGAGTAACAGGCAGTCCGGCTGTCATACCAAAAATCTTGGCACCTTTCGGCAGGATGCTTTCTTGATATTCCTTGCTTTGATTGCGGAACAAACCCTCGGAAGGAACACTCACGATACGAATCTTTATGCCTTCCTTACGGAGTAATTCTGCACCGGAAACAAGAGTGGAAACTTCAGAACCGCTTGCAAGCAGAATAACATCGTAATCATCATCGGAACCGGCAACAACGTATGCACCCTTACGAGCCTGTTCATAATCGGTTCCAGCAGGTAGTTTTGTAATATTCTGGCGTGAGAAAATAAGAGCTGTCGGAGTTTCTACATTCTCCATTGCCATCGCCCAACATACGGTAGTCTCGTCAGCATCTGCAGGTCTGAATACGCGTACGCTGTCTTTGCCATGGTGATTCTTCAACTTCTCCATCAGACGGATCTGTGCTTCTTGCTCTACCGGTTCGTGGGTAGGACCGTCTTCGCCTACACGAAATGCGTCGTGTGTCCAAATGAACTTGATTGGAACTTCCATCAATGCTGCCATACGTACAGCAGGCTTCATATAATCGGAGAAGACAAAGAAAGTACCGCAGGCCGGAATGACACCGCCATGCAGATACATACCAATACACATACAAGCCATGGTAAGTTCTGCAACACCGGCCTGGAAGAAAGCACCGCTGAAATCGTCAGCTTGCAAGGATGTTGTTTTCTTCAGGAATCCGTCGGTCTTGTCGGAGTTGGAAAGGTCTGCTGATGCACATATCATGTTAGGAACCTGTTCTGCCAATACACCAAGACATGCAGCGCTTGCTGCACGTGTTGCAGAATTCTCTTTCTGTACCAAAGTGCTCCAATCTACTTTCGGTGCTTTGCCGCTGAACCATTCTTTAAGCAGGTTTGCTTTGTCAGGATTTGCCTTTGCCCATGCAGCTTCTGCAGCGTGACGTTCAGCAACTATCTTCTTCAGTTCATCTTTGCGGCTGGCGTAGAGTTGCTCTACTTCGGGGAATATAACAAATGGATTCTCCGGATCGCCGCCTAGATTCTTTATGGTATTCTTGTATGCATCACCGCCAAGAGGTGCTCCGTGGGTATTGATGCAAGCTTCGTAGCTTGTTCCGTCCGCACGCAAAGCACCTTTACCCATTATGGTCTTGCCGATAATCAGTGTCGGGCGCTTTTCTTCTTTCTGTGCAGCTTTCAAAGCTTCTCTTATCTCGTCGGCATCATTACCGTTGCACTTTATCACATTCCAGCCCCATGCTTTATATTTAGCTTCAGTATTTTCCTGCATCACAACCTTACATTCGGTAGAAAGCTGAATGTCGTTGGAGTCGTAGAACATGATGAGATTGTTCAACCCAAGTATTCCGGCAATACGTCCGGTACCCTGTGAAATTTCTTCTTCAACACCACCGTCGCTGATGTATGCGTAAATCTTGTGCTGCATGGCTTCTTTACCGAGGCGAGCCTCAAGGAACTTCTCTGCTACAGCTGCACCGGCACCAAAGGTGTGACCTTGTCCGAGCGGTCCGCTTGTATTTTCGATGCCACGGTTAAGATCTCTTTCCGGATGGCCAGGAGTGGGAGAACCCCATTGACGGAACTCTTTCAGCTCGTCAAGCGTTAATTTACCCTGTAGGGCCAGAGCCGAATATAACATAGGTGACATGTGTCCGGGGTCAAGGAAAAAGCGGTCGCGTCCTTCCCATGTAGGATTTTCGGGATCGTAAACTAAGAACTCGGAAAAGAGCACATTGATAAAATCTGCCCCACCCATAGCACCACCAGGATGGCCGGAGTTGGCTTTTTCAACCATAGAAGCGGCAAGGATACGGATATTATCCGCCGCTTTTTTCATAAGATTCTTGTCATTCATATTTGTTTAAATTAAATTTTGGTATCTATTTATGACGCTTTAAAATATATCTTATTGTGAGTATGTTTAGGTAAAACAACGATTACCAATTTTCTAATAGACAGATGTTCTGGATTATTTAACATTTAGAACAACAATTGATTTTGCAGGAATATCAGCTGTAAGCGTATTCTTTTTAAGCTTGGCTTTATTGAATTCAGCAGGTTTTACAACATAAGGATTGGCAAAATCATTGTAATCCGTGACCTTGTTGCATGTGAGAATACGTCCTGTGATATTTTTTCCGGCAAATCCTTCTAGGTTGATGCTTATCTTTTGAGATTTGTCAAGGCAAACATTTGTAAGTGATATAATGATAGATCCATCTGCTTGTTTTGCTGCAGACACGCTCAATACAGGCACTTTGCGCCCGTTTTTAGCGTGTTTGTCACCACGTACATTTATGCTATCTACCTTTATGTCTATGGGCAGATATGTAGCTTCCTGAAATCCTTTGTACATTTCGAATACATGATACGTAGGAGTAAGTACCATGTGTCCATTGTCTTTTTGGTCTGTAAGTATCATTGATTGCAGGACATTTACCACTTGAGCTATGTTTGCCATGCGCACACGATCGGTATGGCGATGGAAAACATTCAATGACAGAGCAGCAACAAAAGCATCTCTCATAGAATTCTGTTGGTACAGGTGCCCGGAAATTGTTCCAGGTTCCTCATCCCACCATGTTCCCCATTCATCAACGAGTAGTCCTATCTGTTTTTTGGGGTCTTGTTTGTCCATAATAGCAGAGTGCCTATTGATAACATCTTCTATTTCGAGGCACTTTCCCATAGTCCAATAGAACTCATCATCGTTGAATTGTGTTGCAGAGCCCTTGCTTCCGCTCCATCCGGTTACAGTATAATAGTGTAGGGATACACCGTTCATGCGATGACCTACATTATTCATCAGCACCTTTGTCCAATTATAGTCGTAATCGCTTGCTCCGCTTGCTATTTTATAAAGTTTTGTCCCATCGTATTCGCGACAGTAAACGGAATAACGGCGATACAGATCTGCATAATACTCCGGACGCATGTTGCCACCACATCCCCAGCTTTCGTTACCAACACCAAGGAATTTAAGCTTCCATGCTTTCTCGCGACCATTCTGTCTGCGTAGTTTAGCCATAGGTGTATCACCGTCGCTTGTCATATATTCAACCCATTTAGCCAATTCTTCAACAGTACCACTGCCCACGTTTCCACTGATATAGGGCTCGCAGCCAAGCATTTCGCACAGATTAAGGAATTCGTGTGTTCCAAATGAGTTGTCTTCTATGGTACCACCCCAGTTGTTGTTTTGCATTTTGGGACGGTTTTCTTTTGGTCCGATGCCGTCCATCCAGTGATATTCATCTGCAAAACATCCACCAGGCCATCTCAATACTGGTATTTGAAGATTCTTGAGTGCTTCAAAAACATCTTTCCTGTATCCTTTGATATTGGGTATTGTGGAATTCTCGCCAACCCAAAGTCCTCCATATATACAAGAGCCGAGATGTTCGGCGAATTGACCATATATTTCTTTATATATCTTTTGTGTACCACGGTCAGCATAAATGGTAGCAGTTGTTTCGTCTGCTATTGCTGTGGTGGTCATAAGTGTCATGACTGTAAAAGCAACAAATAGTTTTTTCATTTGTTCTGATTTTCTTTTATTTATAAATAATACGAATAAGGGATTTGTTTCCCCCGTGTTTTCAATGTGATATGCATTGGTTGTGTTTTGTGGATATGTTTATAATGCTATTTCCACGATTCTACGATGTGACATCCTTTGCTTATTAACGATGCTTTAGTTACGTGTCACAGAGCTGTTTTACTCTGTGACACGTTTAAAAGCAAGGCAATGCTTTAAAGAATATTCAATATTCATAAAAAACTGTTGGATAGCTATTTCTTGAACTTCACTGCAGCTTTTTCTATAGGTAAGGCTGCCTTGTAGTTTTCAATGTATGCGTTGAATCCGGCTACATCTTCTGCGGTGGGGGCGATTTCAACACCGGTATTTCCTGCAAAGACCACATTGTCAAGATAGTCAGCAAGTGACAGTTGTTCCTTGTTGTTTACAAGGTATGCGCCAAGAAGTGCTATACCCCATGCACCACCTTCTCCGGCAGTTTCCATAACAGAAATAGGTGAGTTGATGGCTGCAGCCAGAATCTTTTGTCCTACGCCTTTGGTCTTGAAAAGTCCGCCGTGACCTGTTATTCTGTCTACTTTGACATTTTCTTCTTTAAACAATATGTCGTTACCTATTTTCAGTACCCCGACTGATGCGTAAAGATTAGCGCGCATGAAGTTTGCCAGATTGAATTTGTCGTTTGCAGAACGAACAAACAAGGGTCGGCCTTCTGAAAGACCGGTTACCGGTTCGCCGGAAATGTAATTGTATGATATAAGACCACCACAATCTGCATTACCATTCAAAGCGTTGTTGTAAAGTTTCTCGTACACTTCGTTCATATCGACGGGAATGCCGAGTAGTTCTTGATACTCTTTAAATAATCCTACCCATGCATTGAGATCTGATGTACAGTTGTTGCAGTGTACCATAGCGACAGGACTTCCATCGGGAGTTGTTACCATATCAATCATCTCATATGGTTTGGATAGGTCTTTCTCCAATACAATCATCGAGAATGAAGATGTTCCGGCAGATACATTTCCTGTACGTTTCCTTACGGCATTGGTTGCTACCATACCGGTGCCAGCGTCACCTTCAGGAGGACATACAGGAATACCTGGTTTCAAATGACCGGAAATATCAAGTCTCCTTGCACCTTCTTCAGATAGGAAGCCGGCGTTCTCACCAGCCAATAGTACTTTAGGAAGTATGTCGAGGATTTTCCAGCTGTAGCCTTTGGGAGCAATAAGTTTATTGAACTTCTCGACCATTTCGGCTGAATAGTTTCTTGTAAGTGGGTCGATAGGAAGCATACCTGATGCATCGCCAATACCAAGAACCTTTTGTCCTGTAAGCTGCCAATGGATATAACCAGCAAGTGTTGTCAGGAAATTTATGTCTTTAACGTGTTCCTCGTTATAGAGTATTGCCTGATAGAGGTGAGATATGCTCCAGCGTAAAGGTATGTTGAAAACAAAAAGTTCCGATAGTTCGGCTGCAGCTTGGGCTGTATTTGTGTTTCTCCATGTACGGAAAGGAACGAGTATTTCTTCTTTATCGTTGAATGCCATATATCCGTGCATCATTGCACTGATGCCGATGGCAGACAAAATCTCTATTTCTGTGTCATATAGTTTTTTCACATTGTTTCGTAAGTCGGCATAGCAATCCTGAAGACCATACCATATGGCTTCAATGCTGTATGTCCATAAACCGTCTACGAGCTGGTTCTCCCATTCATGACTGCCTTGTGCGATAGGTTTATTGTCTTGGTCAATTAGGACCGCCTTTATTCGTGTCGAGCCGAATTCAATACCGAGAATGGCTTTTCCTGCCTCGATTGTGGATTTTGCATCTAAAATCATTTTATAAAAATTAGCGGATTAGACAAATTGTTCATAGTATTCATTAGTGACAGTTGCATTTTGGATATCAGAGTAGAAAAGGAAGGATTGCTTATAATATTGAAGCAAAGAAAGACTCTCGCTTGTCTCGTTTCAGATTATTCAGTAATCCTTCCTTCTTTCTATTTGATTGTATCAGAAGCCTTTTATTTTGGTTAGTGTAATGCCTTGTTTAGCATGTAGTAAACCTCGTTGTTGCGCAACTGAGTCTTGAAGTTGCTGATAGTGGTATCTTTATCAATGTTGATATATTCTATTCCGACCATTTCAGCAAAGTCTTCCCAATATTCTGCGGTAATATCGTATGAGAAAGCGCTGTGATGGGTACCACCAGCGAGAATCCATGCCCCGGCACCAACCTCGAATGTGGGTTGTGGAACCCAAAGAGCAGAAGCCACTGGCAACTTAGGCATAGGTTTCGGTTCTATGCATTCCACTTCGCTTGTAATTAGACGGAATCGGTTGCCAAGGTCTACGATTGTGGCTTTTATTCCGGCACCAGTCTTTGAGGTGAATACAAGACGGGCTGTAGGTTGCTTGCGGATGCCAATACCAAGGAAATGTACTTCAAGTGTCGGTTTATTGACGGATATGAGAGGACATACCTCAAGCATGTGACTCTGTAGACTTGAGGTGCAATCTGCAGCAAAGTTCAATGTATAATCTTCAAGGAATGAACATCCCTTTGCCAAACCTTGATTCATTACCCACAATGAGCGATAAAGACAGGCTGTTTTCCAGTCACCCTCGGCACCGAAACCGATACCTTCTGCCATGAGACGTTGGGATGCGAGACCAGGAATTTCGTCGAAACCGATGAAGTTTGGATCATTGATGTCAGCTTCACCCAAATCGTCAAAGTTGGTAGTAAATGCAGTGGCACCCTCCTCTTTCAATACGCGACGGATAGCTATCTCAGCCTTGGCAGAGTTTCTTACTTTGTCCCAGTAAACGTCTTCTCCTGTCTCGTCAATCTTGATGGTATATGCTTTTTTGTATTCTTCAACGAGAGCATTTGCCTCTTCATCGGAAACTTGCTTCCAGTACTCCATCAGGTTAGACACAGGGTAGTAGTCTACATGATAACCGAGACGTTGTTCAAACTCTACACGGTCACCATCTGTTACAGCGACATTGTTCATGTTCATACCAAACATTAGACAGCGTACGTTGTGAGCATCGGCAACAGCAGCAGCTACACGTGACCATACTGCAATTTGATTCTGTACAGCCTCATTCTTCCAATAGCCTACCACTACTTTGCGAGGTATGCGCATGCGGCTGCAGATGTGTCCGAATTCAATGTCTCCGTGAGCCGACTGATTGAGGTTCATGAAATCCATGTCAATGGTATCCCAGGGTATCTCCGCATTGTATTGGGTGTGAAGATGGAGAAGGGGCTTTTGAAGGGCTTGGAGACCCTTAATCCACATCTTTGCTGGTGAAAATGTGTGCATCCACGTGATGATACCTACGCACTTCTCGTCGTTGTTTGATGCTTTCATGATGTTTTCTACCTCAACAGAGGAGTTTGCGGTACCCTTATATACTACTTTGATTGGCAGTTTGCCGGAGTTGTTCAATCCGTCAACCATTTCCTTAGAGTGTCCGTCTACTTTTACAACAGCATCACCTCCGTATAGAAGTTGAGCGCCTGTAACGAACCATACTTCAAGATTTTCAAATGCTTTAATCATAGTTGTAATGTTTTTAGGAAGTCCATACAGTGTGGATTCATGAATGTTTTTTAATTCTGAGATACGTTTGTATGACCTGTCCTGTTGTTAATTATTAGTTATTGTTTCTTTTGTTTCTTATATGTGATGTATCTGTATTTATATACAATTGTTGTCGCTATAGACAATGGTCATTGCTTTTTTTGTCCGTAATATGCGTTAGGACCATGCTTGCGGCTGAAATGTTTTTCCACAAGTAGTGGATTCATTGTTGTGCTTGGATTGACAGAGAATGAAACGAATGCCATTTTTGCTACTTGTTCCATAACTACAGCATTATATACTGCATTGTCTGCGTCCTTACCCCATGAGAACGGGCCATGGTTCTTTACCAGAACACCTGGAGTATGAACTGGATTGATGTTGCCATTCTTGATGCGCTTCACAATCACATTGCCCGTCTCCAATTCATATGCACCCTTTACCTCTGCTTCTGTCATATCATCAGTGCAAGGAATATCATCATGAAAATAGTCTGCGTGTGTAGTACCAATGTTCGGTATATCCTTGCCGGCCTGTGCCCATGCCGTTGCATAAGTAGAATGGGTGTGTACGATGCCTCCTATTTCTGGAAAAGCTCTGTAAAGCACAAGATGTGTCGGAGTATCTGATGATGGATTTAGATCTCCTTCTACCACCGTCCCTGTCTGTAAATCGACAACCACCATATCTGATGCTTTCATGGAATCATAGCTTACACCCGATGGCTTGATGACTACGAGACCTTTATTGCGGTCAATACCTGACACATTTCCCCATGTGAATATTACGAGATTGTGTTTTACCAAATCGAGATTGGCACGAAATACTTTTTCTTTGAGTTCTTCTAACATAGTTGTATATTTAAAGCTTAAAATTCTGTTCTTCGTTATATGCCTTTTTGTTGAAGCGGTATAGAGATGCTCCTCTTTTAGAACTTGTCTTATCTATTAGTTCGGTCTTCTCGATGAAATCCATTTCTTTTATGCGCTTGCGGAAATTTCTTTTATCGACTTCTTCGTCACAAACGGCTTCATACAAGCGTTGAAGCTGTGTGAGTGTGAATAGAGTAGGGAGTAATCGGAAACTGATAGGCTCACGGGAAATTTTTTCTTGCATCATTCTTCGAGCCTTGAATACCATTTCGTTGTGATCGGAATACATCTGTGGCAGTTCTTTTATATCAACCCATTCCACTCCATGTTGTTCTTGCAGTGACTTGTCGTAATCTTTTGTATTTATAAGAGCGTAATATGCAATGGATATTACGCGTTCGCCGGGATCACGGTCTACTTTACCGAAGGCTCCAACTTGTCGCATATAAAGATTTCTTAGCCCTGTAAGTTCAAAGAGAACTCTGTTTGCCGCATCATCAATGCTCTCTGTATCACGAACAAACCCTCCGTAAAGCGACCATTGACCGCGACCGGGATCAAGTTTGCGACGACCGATAAGTACGCATAGCTTACCTTCTTCGAAACCGAAGATAATACAATCAACGGATACAAGTACTTTGGAGTGTTCGTTATAAAATATGGTCATGCCTGTGTTTGATAATAGGTTGTTAGTGATTTTAAATTGGGACATAGTTCGGCTATGTCCCAATTATGTCTGTTCAAACAGTATGCGTCTTTTTACCAGAAGTATATGTAGAAGGCTGCTGTTATGCAAAGAATGATTATTGTATGTACAATATCCCATTTGTTCCAGCTTGCACGTGTAGCAGCAATCTGTTCGGGTGTGGAAGTACCGAAAACAAGACCGCGAATCTTTTCTTCACTTGGTGCATTAGTGCAAAGGCTGACGATAATAACGACAGCAATGCAGAAAAGGAACATCCATCCGCAGAAGAACAGCCAGTTAAGATCATAGAACAAATAGCGGAAAATGCCATCCGAGCTGCTGTCTACATTGCTGTAGTATACTTTTGCCCCAAGACGTGTCAGACCGATTATCATACCTGCAATAAGACCACACATTCCACCTTTGGCAGATGTGCGTTTCCATGTGATACCTAACAGGAATGCAGCTGCAATACCAGGTGCTAATACTGATTGTACGTCTTGCAGGTAGGTGTAAAGTACATCACCAACACTACGCATGATGGGAATCCATAGTATACCAAGAATAACAATAACTACAGTGGCAATCTGACCGATAACAACAAGCTTTTTTTCGGGTGTATTCGGCTTGAAACGCTTGTAGAAGTCAATGGTGAAAAGCATTGCCGAGGAATTGAACAGGGATGCCAGTGAACTCATCAAAGCGGCAAGAATACCACATACAACGAGTCCTTTCACACCGGCAGGTAACAGTTTGGCAACGAGGGTGGGAAATGCTGCATCTGCGTTGGGGTTGCCGTTTGCCAGTGCGGGAAGGAAACCTTCTCCACCTGCTCCGATATATTTCTGATGAAGAGCATATGCTATCATTCCGGGTATCAGGAACAGAAAGACAGGCAATAGTTTTAAGTATGCACCGAAGATTGTACCGCGACGAGCTTCTTTCTCATCTTTGCCTGATAAGACACGTTGTACGATGAACTGGTCTGTACACCAATACCAGAAACCGATGATGGCAGAACCAACCAATGCACCTACCCATGGGAAGTTCGGATCGTTATTGTTGCGGATAAGTTCTGTCATAGTATTTCCATAATCGTTTACAGTAACGGCACCACATATCTCCATCATTTCATTCCATCCGCCAAGTTCCTTGAAACCTAATACAAGTATGATGAGAGAGCCTAACAAAAGTATTGGGGTCTGCAGTACGGATGTATATAGTACGGATTTCATTCCGCCGAAAATAGTATATAGAGCAGTAATCAGTACCAAACCAATGGCTGCAATCCAAAAGAAGTCAATACCCCAAAGTTCTTCGATACCAAATACCTGTTGGAACACCAAACCGCCGGCATAGACTGTTACTGCAACCTTGGTGAGCACGTAGCTGATAAGAGAGATGATGGATAATATTGTACGCGACTCGGCGTTGTATCTACGTTCGAGGAATTCGGGCATGGTATAGACCATACTGCGAGAATAGAATGGTACGAAAACCCATCCTAAGATAAGAATCATCCATCCTTGAATCTCCCAATGAGCCATAGCCATACCGCTTGAAGCGCCGGCACCGGCAAGACCAATAAGATGTTCTGAACCAATGTTTGATGCAAAAATGGATGCTCCGATTGCGATCCATGTTGCATCACGTCCACCGAGGAAATAATCTGCTGAATCGTTGTTCTTTTGGCTTACAACCCAAACGACAATTCCGATGAGTGCCAAAGCAAACACTCCAATAACAATCCAATCTAATAGTGCCATATTATTTTTTTATTTATAATAATACTCCTCAAATATTGAAGGGTAATATTGGGTTAGTTGATTGTTGTTTTATTTATATATAATGGTTATTTGTTTCTTCTGTGTGAATAGAATTTCTTTCGAATGGAACATGATGTACGTTGTTAGATATCCGGTGTCATTCCATATCATTATTCTGAAATTGAGAATTTGTAAGCAACGTGGCTGTAATACTTCTCTCCTGGTTTCAAGTAGGGAGATGGCCAATTCTTCTTGTTGGGAGAGTCGGGGTATTTCTGGCTCTCAAGACAAACAGATACATGCTTAGGGTATTTGATGCCGTTCTTGCATGTGATACCTGTACCTTGGAAGTTTCCTGTATATACTTGAACACCGGGTTCGTTCGTGAACATTTCAAGTTTGATACCGGTTTTAGGAGAATACAGAGAAGCTGCAATAGTTGTATCATCGCCTTTACCGTCTTTATAGGTGTTCAGACACCAGTTATGATCGTATCCGGTTGCATTCTTTATTTGCTGGAATGTTGTGTCGTTGATTGTTTCGATAATGGCGTGGGCATTGCGGAAGTCCATTGGCGTACCTTCCACAGGCAGGATTTCGCCTGTTGTCATATAGGTCTCGTCTGCGGGGGTGAAGTTATCTGCATTGACATATAATACCATGTTGGTACCCACTTCTGCCGGATTACCGTTCAGATTGAAATAAGAATGGTTAGTCATATTGATAACCGTTTCTTTGTCGGTAGTGGCTTCAAATGTTATGTCAAGAGTATTATTACTCATCACTGTATAGGTCGTTGTGGCAGTGACGGTGCCAGGGAAGCCGTTGTCACCATCAGGAGATACTATTGTGAGACGGAGCGTGGAGTCATTGGGCTGCTCGGCATCATAAACCTGATACATCCAGCCTGTCGGTCCACCATGCAGACAGTGCCCGAAATTGTTCTGAGGCAGTTGGTATTCTACGCTATCAACTGTTATTTTGCCTTGGTTTATGCGGTTTGCATAACGTCCAACTGACGAACCGTAATCGCTTGGAGAATTTTCTGCGTCTGCATATTGGGCTATGTTGTCATACCCGAGTACGACGTCCGTCGGATTTCCGTCTTTGTCTGGAACAACTAAGGATACTACGCGACCACCAAAGTTGGTTATGCAAACTTCCATTCCGTTTGTGTTCTTGAGAGTGAAAAGAGCTGTCTTTTTATCGTTAATAACAGAATCAAATCTTGCTGGATCTAATCCTGAAATTGTTTTTGTTTGCTGTTGCCCTGTGCAACATGCTGAAAGCATTGCAGCAACAAGACCAATACTTCCAAAGGCTTCTTTTAGGTTTTTCATTATCAGTAGTTTTATATATTAAAGATTATCTTATTTGGGTGCTAAATTAATATTTAATTTTGATAAAGCAATGAAAAAGTAATAGTTTTTTCACGGTAAAGTGTTACTATTACACTTATGCTATGATTTTTAACATATTGCAACGTTTGAACTACGAATTTTGATAATTCTACATATGTTTTTTGCTTTTTGAGGCATTTGAATTGATTTTAATCAATTTATATGTCATGATATTTTAATCACAAATCATGAGATCCGTATAAGCAGATTAAGTCATTATTTTATTGGTCTTTTTTATCTGTTTGTCTTCTGAATGCTGGCTGATGTTTATGTTGAAGCAATATAAAAAAGAGTCTGATTGCATTAATCAGACTCTTTTATTCTACAATTTATAATAATGACGTATTCCTTCTTTCTGTTTATATTGGAATGATAGGTATAGCGTTCATTAAATAATTTCTATTGTCATAAAATCAGCATAGTTTTCTTGATCCATCGCTGATCACAACATCATATACTTTGGGTGCATGACCGTATTTTGCGGTAAACTTCTCCTTGGAGTTAGCGATGAAGGAATCGTAAAGCTCTTCTTTTACTAAGTTGATTGTGCATCCGCCAAAACCACCGCCCATGATGCGGCTTCCGGTAACACCGTTTTCTTTTGCCAAATCGTTGAGATAGTCGAGCTCTTCACATGATACTTCATATTCTTTAGATAATCCGTAATGTGTTTCGTACATTTTCTTACCTACGGTCTCGTAATCACCAGCATTGAGGGCTTCGCAAACAGCCAAGACTCTGTCTTTTTCTCCAAGAACAAACTTTGCACGACGATAATCCTCTTCACCAACTTCAGTCTTTACTTCTTCAAGTTGTTCCCATGTACAATCGCGAAGAGTCTCAAATTTTGTTTCTGGATGCTTTGCAGCGATGTGCTTTACAACGTTTTCACAGCTGTTTCTTCTGTCGTTATATGGTGAACCGGCCAATTCGTGTTTTACAACAGAATCGAGGAGCACGAGCTTGTATCCAACAGGTTTGAATGGGAAATATTCAAATTCGCGGCTTCTGCAGTCAAGGCGCATCAAACAACCTTCTTTTCCGAATACGCTTGCAAATTGATCCATGATACCGCAATTTACTCCGCAATAGTTATGCTCTGTCGCTTGACCAGCTAGGACCATATCCCACTTGCTTACTTTATTATCTCCAAATAAATCGTTAAGAGCAAAGGCGTAGCAGCTTTCAAGAGCAGCAGATGATGACATTCCGGCACCGAGTGGCACATCTCCGGCAAAAGCAGTATTAAATCCCTTGACTTCAACGCCGAGTTTCTTCATTTCTTGTACGATACCGTAGATGTATCGAGCCCAGCTTGCACGAGGTCCTTGGGGATCGTCAACTTTAAATTCAACCCTGTCTTTTAAATCGATGGCGTATGCCATAATGGTATCTGTGCCGTTAGGGCGGATTTCACACATAATACCTTTGTCTACAGCACCGGGGAATACAAATCCACCATTATAATCGGTGTGCTCACCAATCAGGTTGATACGTCCAGGTGACGCATAAACGTTACCTTCCTTACCATCAAAATGCTTGATGAAACGGCTTCTTACAAATTCTATATCCATGATTTTTATTTGATTTAAAGAAATGATTATTTGCTTAATCCAATTTTGCTTCCAAAGTTACAGAACCATATGATGTAAGCGTAGAAAACAAACAGAACGCACATGGCAATAATAACACCGGTCATATCTACTATTGCTCCCATAAGAGGCATAAGTATAGCAGCACCGATAACACCGGTATTGATTACGCCTGAAGCAGCTTTGGTGTGAGGACCAAGTTCTTGAAGGCCAAGATTGAAGATAAGAGGCCACATTACAGAGTGGAACAATCCTGCTGCCAGCATGCACCATATACCAAGCATACTGTTTGAGAATATTAAAGACAACAATATGCATGCGGCTCCTGCGATAAGGCAAGTGGTTAATAATCTGCGTGGTTCAAACTTTGTCAGAATACCAGCTCCGATGAATCGTCCCACCATCATTCCTCCCCAGTAGAATGCAAGAAAACCTGTAACGACATCAGAAACATCCGTATTTGCATATTCGGGGAGCAACTCAAACCTATATTTTAACATTGATGGAACACCAATCTCTACGCCCATATATGCAAAAATGCCTAAGGCTCCCAGCCATACGTGCGGATATTTGAACACGCTACTCTTGTATGTTCTGTGCTCTCCAGCTTCTTCTGCTTGTTTACCTTCGTCAATTTTTGGCAGTTTCAGAAGAACCAATACAACACATACGATTATTGTAAAAATACCAAGGCCTAAATAAGGACCAGGTACGTATTCCGGTGCGGGAGTCTTACCTGCAATAATAATTTGTGTGATGAACAGAGGAGCAACTGTTGTTGCTACCGAATTGAGTGCTTGTGACAGTGTCATGCGGAATGCACCTTTTTCTGGTGAACCGAGTACCATAACATATGGGTTAGCTACGTTTTGAAGCATAACAACACCCATAGCAACAAGACACATGGTTCCAAGGAATACTGCATAAACGTTTATACCTGCTGCTATTGCGGTCTTGATGCCCAGTGCATTGATTACAAAGCCGGCTCCAACTACCGCAAGACCGAGAACAAGTGTTCCCTTATATCCGATCTTACTCATAAGGAATGAGAATGGTATGGCCAAAAGGTAGGCACCATAAAATGCAGAGTTTACATACTGTCCTTCTTGTGCTGTCAAATTGAAGGCTTTGGAACAGAAAGGAATCATAGAGTTGTTCATAGTTGTGACAAATCCGATAAGGAAGCACACTATAAACACAACAATTAGAGCGAACGTATAGTTCGGCTTTTGGTTTTGATTCATGTTTTTTAAAGAAAAAGGTTATTTAATTATTGTGCTATTGTTCTACGCCAAATTTATAAATGGTCTTTTGCTTGTATTGTTCGCCCGGTTCCAATATTACTGATGGGAAATATGGGTGGTTGGGGGTATCTGGGAAATGCTGGCATTCGAAGCAGATTGCTGATCTGCGCGGGAATGTAGCTCCATGTTGTCCTGTATATCCGTCTGCCCAGTTGTCTGTATAAACTTGTACACCAGGCTCTGTGGTATATACCTCCATTGTTCTTCCGCTGATTGGCTCTGTTATCTTTGCTGCAAAACTCAATTCGCTTTCCTCCTTCTTATTCAGGACGAAGCAGTGGTCGTATCCGGCTCCATTCTTTATCTGTATATCATCAGCGTCAATGTCACGTCCAATTTCTTTTGGTGAGCGGAAATCGAAAGGTGTTCCGTCTACGAAGCGTATTTCACCTGTAGGAATTGATGTTTCATCGATGGGAAGGTAGTAGTTTGCATTGATTTCACACACCAAATTGTCAATGGTTGGAGTAGGATTAGCAATTCCGGCAAGACTGAAAAAACCGTGGTGTGTAAGATTGACAACAGTCTTTTTATTTGTGCAGGCAAGATATTCTATAACAAGTTCGTTCTCGTCCGTAAATGTAAACTCAACAGTAACTATACATTCACCCGTGAAGCCCTCTTCACCGTAAGCTGATACATAATGTAAAGCCAAAGAACGTGGTCCCATTTGTCTGGCATCCCATACGCGGGCGTGAAAACCTGTAGGTCCACCGTGCAGAGCATTTGGCCCATTGTTTATTGCCAGTTGATATTCTTTCTTGTTGAGTGTAAATTGTCCGTGGCGTATTCTGTTTCCATATCTTCCTATTAGTGTGGAAAGGAATGGTTCCGGACTATTTATTACATCTTGTATATTGTCGTGTCCCTGGATAACGTTGGCTACTTTGCCGTTTTTGTCAGGAACCATAATGGCAACTATGGCACCTCCATAATTGGTAATGGCAACTTCATATCCTTTTCTATTTCTCAGTATGTAAAGATCTGTTTTCTTCCCGTTTATTGTGGTTTGGAAATCTTTACGATTCAGCCCACAAAGATTCGCATTCTCTGTTGTGTTCGTCATAAATGGTGTTTTTAGTTATTGATTAGTAGTTGCAAAGTAACCTAAAAAAAACGAAAATGACGAACGAAACATTAAAAAAAACGCTTGCTTCTGTGTTAAAAACAGCTAAAGAATACATTTCAAGAAATCAGCTATAAGGTAGCAACTTCCGCCTATGAAAACGGTGTCTTTGGCGCTTGCATTTTGCATGGCTTTGCGGTATGCTTCGCGGACATTTGGGTAACAGTCTCCTTTAAGCCCGATTTTATTTGCGGCTTCCGATATGCTATTTTCCGAGCGTGCACGTTTCGACTCGGGTTTTGTGAAATAGTAAATTGCTTTTTGGGGCATATATGTTAGAACAGAATCTGTGTCTTTGTCATTAACCATGCCGAAAATAATATGCAGATTCTCGTATTCTAGGTGTTTCAGTTGCTCGCCAATATATTTCCATCCGCCGGGATTGTGACCAGCATCACATATTACAAGAGGCTTTTTACTTATAATCTGCCATCTGCCCATAAGCCCGGTTATTTTACAAACATTTTCAAACCCATCCCTGATGCTCTCCTTCAGCTTGCTTGTGTCGTTAAACATTCCGATTCTCTCAAGCTGTTTCACCATGTGAAGGATAGTGTTTGTGTTTTTGATTTGATAATCGCCACACAGATGTCCGTTAATTATTCCGTAATCATTTGTTTCGTAGGTTATTCCTGCTGTTATATTCCGCTTTACTTTAATTAATTCCGGTTCATCTTCCGCGAATATAATTGGCGCCGACTTCATCATAGCCTCTTTTTCAAATACGGTACGTGTTTCTGTGTTTGATTCTCCAATAACTACTGGTGTGCCGCATTTTATTATACCGGCTTTTTCTCCGGCTATTTTTTCAAGTGTATTACCAAGGAACTGTGTATGATCAAAACTTATGTTGGTGATTGTGGATAATATTGGTGTTATTATATTGGTGCAGTCTAATCTGCCGCCAAGCCCCACCTCAATAACAGCAATGTCTATATCATTGTCTGCAAAATATTTGAAAGCAAGTGCTGTTGTAACTTCAAAGAAGGAGGGGTGTAATAGCTCGAAAAAACTATGTTCGTGCTCAACGAAACTTGTCACGTATTGTTCGCTTATAGGACAACCGTTAATTCTTATCCTTTCCTTGAAATCAATAAGGTGTGGCGATGTGTACAGTCCGGTTTTATATCCGTATGACTGCAGTATTGCTGCTATCGTATGGGCACAGGAGCCTTTTCCGTTTGTGCCGGCAATGTGTATTGTGTGATATTTTTTATGAGGATGATTGAAGTGTTTGTCTAGTTCAAGTGTGTTGCCAAGACCTTCTTTATATCCAGATGCCCCTTGTCTTTCAAACATGGGCATTCTATTGAAAAGATATTCTGTAGCTTCTTTGTATGTCATATTATAAAAGGAAAAGGTTCCAACCGCTTGTTACCTGATTGTCATATTCTGTAATATTGACCTGCGGTCGGCGGTTGGAACCATATTGTCATCTACTTGATTGTCTGATATTTCAGCTAAAATAGTTCTTGAATTTGTCGAAGATGGATTTCTTTGTAGAGGAATCCCCCTTGAAGTTGTCGCTGTTCTTGAATTTCATTATAGCCTCTTTTTCTTCTCTACTGAGCGTTTTTGGTACGTAGACACTTATATTGACCACCAGGTCTCCTTTTCCGTGTCCGTACCCTTGTACAGCAGGCAGACCTTTACCGCGCAGTCGCAGAGTCTTACCGGGCTGCGTACCACTTTCAATCTTTACTTTCAGCTTTGTTCCTTCAATTGTGGGAATTTCAACGTCGCCACCAATTGCCGCGGTTGGGAAATCAAGCAACAGATTGTATATAAGGTCGTTGCCGTCACGAACAAAGGTGTCGTTATCTTCTTCTGATATAAACACTTGAATGTCGCCGTTTATTCCGTTACGCTGTCCGGCATTGCCTTTGCCGGGTACGTTTACTACCATGCCTTCGGCCACACCGGCAGGGATTCTGATTTCTACGACTTCTTCACCTTTCTGAATACCTGTACCCCCACACTCGTGGCATTTATTCTTTATAACGGTACCTTCACCTCCGCAGGTCGGACAGATACATTGGGTCTGCATCATTCCGAATATGCTTTGTGTGGTATGCGTTATTACTCCAGCTCCACGACAGGTAGGACAAGTTTCTTTACCGCTGCCGGCTTCGGCTCCGCTGCCATGACAGTGGGAGCATGTTATATCTTTTCTTACTTTGAATTTCTTGCTTACACCGTTGGCTATTTCGTTAAGTGACAGACGCACTTTCAGTCGAAGGTCACTACCGCGATGCTGCTGTGGGCGTCTTTGTCCCGAACCGCCAAAACCTCCAAATCCTGCTCTGCCTCCAAATATATCCCCAAACATGGAGAATATATCGTCCATGTTCATTCCTGCACCGCCAAATCCGCCAAATCCGCCGGCACCTGCAGGCCCGTTAAATCCGAATTGATCGTATTGCTGTCGTTTTTGTGGGTCGTGGAGCACATCATATGCTTCTGCAGCCTCTTTAAACTTGTCTTCTGCCTCTTTGTTGCCGGGATTGCGGTCCGGGTGATATTTGATGGCAATCTTTCTGTACGCTTTCTTTATTTCGTCTTCAGATGCCGTCTTGTCCACTCCGAGGACTTCGTAGTAGTCTCTTTTTGCCATCTTTGTTTATTGTCCTACTGCCACTTTGGCGTGACGGATTACTTTGTTGTTTAGCTTATATCCGGTTTGAATACAGTCAAGTACCTTGCCTTTCTTGTCGTCTCCCATGCCGGGAACCATAGCGACAGCTTCATGCACATCGGTATCGAAGTCTGTGTTCTCTGTTTCTATTTTCTCTACACCGAGACTTTCCAATACCTTATGGAATTTGGTGAATATCATTTCCATACCTTCTCTGATTACAGAGGGGTCGTCTGTCTTTGTTCCGTTTTCTATAGCCCTTTCCATATCGTCAATGATAGGAAGAATAGCTGCAATGGCTTTTTCGCTGCCATTCAATATCAGTTCGGCTTTTTCTTTCAGCGTACGCTTGCGATAGTTGTCAAATTCAGCTACGGTGCGAAGGTATTTGTCTTTCAGTTCTTCTATCTGTTCATTGGCATGTTCCAAAGGATCTTTCTCGTCGGTTTCCTCCTGTGACTGTTCGTCATTTTCCGCTTGGTTATTGGCGTCAATATTGTCGTTTTTTTCAACAGGCTTTTCGTTTTCTATAGCCTCTTCGTTTGTGATATTAGTCTTTTCTTCCATTATTATGTTGTTTTATATTTATGAAAACATAATAGCAAAAAGTGTGCCGAGCTATTAGCGTGGCTGTATACATCGCAAGGATGGTGGATACGTTTATGCCGGTCCGTGTATATTTGTTTACGTTATACTTATATATATAAATAGGTATATGTAAGTCGTGCCATCCTCCTGTGTCTATATGTTATTGACCTGGCAATATGCATTATGCATTCATGCCATACATTCTTGCCTTTTGCTCTTTTATGCTTTCGTCGTATATATATTGGTCGTATTCCATCAGCTTGTCGATGGTGCCGTTCGGCGTGAGTTCAATTATTCTGTCTGCTACTGTTTGTATAAATTCATGGTCGTGACTGGCAAACAGGATGTTGCCTTTGAACGTAACGAGGTTATTATTGAACGCTTGAATGCTTTCCAGATCGAGGTGGTTTGTCGGTGTGTCGAGAATCAGACAGTTGGCATTTTTCATTTGCATGCGTGCTATCATGCAGCGCATTTTCTCTCCACCACTAAGAACGTTTACTTGCTTTTGCACATCTTCATCTTTGAAGAGCATGCGACCTAGGAAACTCTTCATTTGTACCTCGTTGCCTTTGCCGAACTGGCTTAGCCAATCCACGAGGTTCAGTTCGCTCTTGAAGAATTCTGTATTGTCAAGAGGTAGATATGCAGTTGTTATGGTTACGCCCCATTTGTATACGCCGGCATCGGGTATCCGGTTGCCGTTTATTATTTCAAAGAGGGCGGTCATTGCTTTGGGATTATGGCTCAGAAAGACTGTTTTCTGCCCCTTTTCAATGGTAAAGCTTACGTTGTCAAAAAGTACTGTACCGTCTGTGTCTACTGCTTTGAGATTTTCCACCTCAAGTATTTGCGTTCCCGGTTCTCTTTCCATTTGGAATATGATGCCCGGATATTTTCTTGATGACGGACGAATTTCTTCAACATTCAGCTTCTCGAGCATCTTCTTGCGGCTTGTTGTCTGTTTGCTCTTTGCTACGTTAGCCGAGAAACGGCGTATAAATTCTTCCAGCTCCTTACGCTTTTCCTCTGCTCTTTGTCTTTGATTCTGAGCCTGGCGTAGAGCTAACTGCGAACTTTCATACCAGAAAGAGTAGTTGCCGGAGAAAACAGTCACCTTACCGAAGTCTATATCCACTGTTTGCGTACTTACGGCATCAAGGAAGTGACGGTCGTGACTTACCACCAGTACAGTCTGCTCAACGTTGCTAAGATATTCTTCAAGCCACATCACTGTATCGAGGTCAAGGTCGTTTGTCGGCTCATCTAGTAACAAGTTGTCAGGATGTCCGAAGAGAGCCTTTGCCAACATTACGCGTACTTTCTCGTTGTTGGAGAGCTCGCTCATCATTTTTCCGTGCAGTTCATCACGTATGCCGAGGTTGCTCAACATTTGGTCGGCATCGCTTTCCGCATTCCAACCGTCCATTTGTGCAAACTTGTCTTCGAGTTCAGCCACGCGTATACCATCCTCTTCGCTGAAGTCTGGTTTCATGTAAAGGGCTTCGCGTTCCTTCATGTTGTTCCATAGAGGCTGGTGGCCCATAAGGACGGTGTCACGTACGGAGAATCCGTCATATTTGAAGTGATCCTGTTCCAATACGGACAGACGCTCGCCTGGTCCCATTTCCACAGAGCCCTTGTTTGGCTCAAGGTCGCCGCTTATGGCTCTCAGCAAGGTGGATTTGCCAGCTCCATTTGCGCCTATGACACCATAGATATTACCGCTTGTGAATTTCAGATTCACATCTTTGTAGAGGATTTTCTTTCCGAATTGAATAGCAAGATTGGTTACTGTTATCATAATTATTATATCTCTTGTTTCTTTTGCGGGTGCAAAATTACAATTTTTATTCAACATAAGCAATTATATGTTGCTCAATAATTTGATTTATACTAACTTCTATCGATTATCAACTTTTATCAACGTTATATAAGTAATGTGTATGTTGCAATACGTATAACATTTATTTACTTTTATGAAAAATGTTTACTTTAACGTGTGTTAATCGGCAACCAAACCTCGGTTTGAAACCTACGACGCGAAAATGAGCGTTTTTACTCTCAAATAGGGAGCGCTGATAGTCAGCGAGTTACGCGTTTTGCGATA
>CAMTJK010000007.1 GCA_947072805.1 uncultured Prevotella sp. | reverse complement strand
CGATGTCATTACGACGTAATCGCATTGCCAAAAAACTGGGATCGTTTTTCGACCCATCGGGAGCATAAATCGACCCACTTTCATTAACAAATTTTTACACCTAGAATGCCGGATTTAAAAATGTTAAATTCGACCAAATATCTTTACAAATTAACTTTCATTAAGTACAGTTACGAGCCTCCTACATTGACCTACCCATTCCTTATCGATACGTTGGGCAATATACAACAGCATTTCAGCTGCTTGCGTAAGTCTAATGAACAATTAGAATTCATTCCCATGATTTTCACGTTAAATAAATATAAATAACATCACCATAATCATCTGCCATACATCTATTTAAATAAAAAGCACTAAATTTGCAGCCGATTTTTTATAAACATAAAGTCAAACTTTATTAATTCAAAAACAAATTTTTATTTATTATGTCAGATTTAACAAACAAAGTTCAGCCGCTGCAAGACTTCGATTGGGACGAGTTTGAGCACGGTAGCCACGTGAACGTGAGCAAAGAAGAACTCGACAAGGCTTATGACGAGACTTTAAACAAGGTAAGCGAGCATCAGGTTGTCGACGGAACAGTCATACACGTGGACAAGAAAGAAGTCATCGTAAACATTGGTTACAAGAGCGATGGCATTATCCCTGCAAGCGAATTCCGCTACAATCCCGAATTGAAAGAAGGCGATGTTGTGGAAGTTTACGTTGAGAATCAGGAGGACAAGAAAGGTCAGCTTATCTTGTCACACAAAAAAGCTCGCCTCAGCAAGAGCTGGGAGCGCGTAAATGCAGCTCTTGACAACCAAGAAATAATACAAGGATACATAAAATGTCGCACAAAAGGCGGCATGATAGTAGATGTATTCGGCATTGAAGCATTCCTTCCCGGAAGCCAAATTGACGTACACCCCATTCGCGATTACGACCAGTTCGTAGGCAAGACCATGGAATTCAAAGTGGTTAAGATTAACCAGGAATTCCGCAATGTAGTAGTTTCACACAAAGCTCTCATTGAAGCTGAACTTGAAGCACAGAAGAAAGAAATCATATCTAAACTCGAGAAAGGACAGATACTTGAAGGTACCGTTAAGAACATCACTACCTACGGTGTATTCGTTGATCTTGGTGGCGTAGACGGACTCATCCACATCACAGACCTTTCGTGGGGTCGTGTAGACGATCCTCACAAGGTTGTCGAACTTGACCAGAAGATTAATGTGGTTATTCTTGACTTTGACGACGAGAAGAAGCGCATTGCTCTCGGTTTGAAGCAACTTACACCCCATCCATGGGATGCTCTTGATGCAGAACTGAAAGTTGGTGACCACGTAAGTGGCAAGGTTGTGGTAATAGCAGACTATGGTGCCTTTGTAGAAATTCAGCCGGGCGTTGAAGGACTCATACACGTATCTGAAATGTCTTGGAGCCAGCACCTGCGCTCTGCACAGGAATTCCTGAAAGTTGGTGACGAAATCGAAGCTGTTATTCTCACACTCGACCGTGAAGAGCGTAAGATGAGCCTTGGCATCAAACAGTTGAAGGAAGATCCGTGGGAGGCTATCGAAGTGAAATATCCTGCAGGCAGCAAGCACACAGCCAAGGTTCGTAACTTTACCAACTTCGGCGTATTCGTTGAACTGGAAGAAGGTGTTGATGGTCTTATCCACATCAGTGACCTCTCATGGACCAAGAAAGTTAAGCATCCGTCTGAATTCACTCAGGTTGGCGCGACCATTGATGTTGTTGTTCTCGACATAGACAAAGAGAATCGCAGATTAAGCCTTGGTCATAAGCAGCTTGAAGAGAATCCTTGGGATGTATTTGAAGCTGAATATACCGTTGGCAGCATTCATCAGGGTACCATTACCGAATTGCTCGAGAAAGGTGCCGTTGTATCACTCGAGAAGGGTGTTGAAGGCTTTGCTACACCGAAGCACCTTGTAAAGGAAGACGGTACACAGGCTGCCTTAGGCGAGGAATTGCCATTTAAGGTTATAGAATTCAATAAAGAGAGCAAACGTATCATTCTTTCTCACAGCCGTACATTCGAAGATGCACAGCGCGAAGAGCGTAAGGCAGCAAAGAAGCCTCGTGCAAAGAAAGAAGAATCTGTTAAGCTCGACAATCAGCCTGCTGCAACAACTCTCGGTGATATCGATGTTTTGGCACAGCTGAAAGAGAAACTCGAAAAGGGCGAATAATCTTAGTGGTGACTTGTACGTCACACTGTACATACAGAGAGAGGGCTCTAATCCTTCCTTATAAAGGAAAGTCACAGAGAAGCCCTCTCTCTTCTTTTATGAATAAAACATACAAATCCCCTACTCTCACTCTACCTCAAGAATAGTCCGGACATACGTAAAGAAATGATATTTGCAAATACAGATAGTTTTATATATGACAAAAGAATACGAAATAAGAGTTGAACCACGCATAGCTTATGATGATAAAATGCTTAAAGATTTCGTGGCACGCGAAAACAGACTTGATGTAAGAACAATTACTGCCATACAGGTAATACGCAGGAGCATCGATGCAAGACAAAAATTTGTACGCGTGAACATGAAAATACGAGTATACATAGGCGAAAAACCAAATAAAAACCTATCTGTAGCAATAGAATACAAATATGTAGGCAAAGGGAAAAACGTAATCGTAGTGGGAGAAGGCCCAGCCGGACTTTTTGCAGCCCTGCGTTTGATTGAACTTGGGTATAGACCTATTATAGTGGAAAGAGGCAAAAATGTGCATGAGAGAAAGAAAGATATTGCAAAAATAAAGAAAATGCAAATGGTGGACCCCGAAAGTAACTACAGTTTCGGTGAGGGTGGAGCTGGGGCGTATTCGGACGGTAAATTGTACACAAGAAGCAAGAAAAGAGGTAGTGTGGAAAAAATTCTGCAAGTGTTCTGTCACCACGGAGCTTCAGAAAATATATTGATTGATGCCCATCCTCATATAGGCACAGACAAATTACCGCGCGTTATTGAGAATATGCGTGAGACAATAATCAGATGTGGAGGGCATGTGTATCACAACACAAAAATGGTAAAAATTAATATAAATAATGGTGTGGTGACAGGAATAGTAACAAAAGACACAGAAAATGGAGAAGAAAAAGAGTTTGACGGACCGGTAATACTAGCGACAGGACATTCCGCACGAGACGTTTATCGATATCTGAACGACAACGGTATTGAGATGGAAGCAAAAGGAATTGCCGTTGGAGTAAGATTGGAGCATCCTTCACATTTAATTGATTGCATACAATATCACAGCAAGTTGGGCAGAGGGCAATGGCTTCCCGCTGCAGAATATTCGTTTGTTACACAAGTGGAAGAACGTGGTGTTTACTCATTCTGTATGTGTCCCGGTGGCTTCGTCGTACCGGCCGCAACAGATAAAGGACAAATTGTGGTAAATGGCATGAGTCCAAGCACACGCGACGGAAGATGGTCGAACAGCGGGATTGTTGTAGAAACAAGACCAGAGGATATTCCCGGTGACAACGCTCTGAAAATAATGACATGGCAAGAAGAGTTGGAGAAGGAATGCTGGTTACAGGGTAACATGAAACAGACAGCCCCTGCCCAGAGGATGGTAGACTTCATAAACAAGAAACTAAGTTATGATCTTCCCAAAAGTTCTTATACTCCCGGACTTATATCATCACCACTACACTTTTGGCTTCCAGCAAGCATAGCAACACGATTAAGAAAAGGTTTAATGCAATTTGGCAAGTCAAGCAATGGATTCCTGACAAACGAAGCTGTTATGATAGCCATAGAGACAAGGACTTCGGCTCCGGTAAGAATATTACGTGACCCTGAAAATCTCATGCATGTTAGAGTAAAAGGGTTGTTCCCCTGTGGTGAAGGAGCCGGTTATGCCGGAGGAATTGTATCTGCTGCTATAGATGGTGAGCGCTGTGCGGAAATGTGTGCTGCCTATTTGTCATAACAAAATGAAAAGAAAAATCACTCATGGTGATATGGTTCACCTTTGATAATGGTACAAGCACGGTAAAGTTGCTCTGTGAAAATTAGCCTAACCATCTGATGGGAAAATGTGAGCGGTGAAAGAGAAATATTTAAGTCAGAACGCTGATACACGTTATTAGAAAAACCATAAGGTCCACCAATTACAAACACAAGCTTACGCGTAGTTTGCTGTTTCTGCTCAAGCCATGCTGCAAAATCAAGGCTTCTAAATGCACGTCCATGCTCATCAAGAAGAATAACAGTATCGGTAGGTTGTATTCGTTTTAATATCAATTCGCCCTCCAATTCTTTTTGACGGATCTCGGAGATGCTTTTTGTATTCTTGAGCTCTGGTATAATTACCAACTCAAAGGACATATAGTGTGATATTCTCTTTATATAGTCATCGATGCAAGCTGCAAAATGTTTGTTTACAGTCTTACCGACGAGCAGAAGCGCTGTTCTCATAACTTATCATACTCTTGTTTTCGTTTAGGATTCATAGGGAACCATCCTTTTTTCACACGTTCTCTCTGCTCGAAGAGCTCACCTATAGACCACAAAAACGATGCGCCCGTTATCCCAAGTATTGAGGAGATGATTACATCTGCAACAAACAATGCCAAAATAATACATATTAATCCCAAAAGCAAAAAGACCCACCAATATCGTGTACCAGAGTAGTATTCAGTCTTAATGACAATCGGATGAAACAAACCAATAATAAGGAAAGTACAAGCCGCAATAATCAGTCCCTTGAACGATAAAATCATGATTTCAATGCATATATGGTTATATCAACGAAGATCTATTATTTCGGCATGTGCATATTTTGATTTATCAAAGACAAACATAGCATCACTAAGAGGTGTAGCCTTAAAACGACTTATTGTAATTGTTGTCCATCTAGAACCTTGAAGCATCTTTACAACAGTTGGTACAAAAGACGATTTATTAACATGTATATACATCTCACGTATTTTTCGTTTCTTGTCTGCAGCCGTAAGATGCACCCGATATGTATTGCCATCCAATTTCATGGCATATGAAAAACCTCTCTTATATATGTTTATAAAGTTATAAGGGTTTATTGCCTGCAATTCGCCTTCCGACGGAGTACTTATATTGACTTCCTCGTTTTTTGTAACATAGGTCCATTGAGTCTTTCCATCAAACCAGACAGAAGCGTCTGTGGTAGTAGCATGGAACTTCCGCCCCTTGACATATATCGTACCACTCGTTGTACCATAATTATCTGACGTTATTTTAAACTGTGCAGACACACCATTCTTGTCGCTTATTGTTGCGGCAGCCCTGTCAAGCACAGTCTTGGCTGTCTGGGCCGGAGCGATGCAACTTATCATTATGATTAAGGAAAAAAATATTAATCTTCTCATATTACAAAGTAGGATTATGCGATTAGAAAATTATCTTTGGCAAAAAGCGCCAAGCAGGTTATCAAGACTCACTTCATCCTGTATTAATACTTCACGTGGCTTACTGCCCATAGCGACACCAACAATACCTGCCTTTTCAAGCTGATCCATAAGTCTTCCTGCACGATTGTAACCAATGGAAAATTTGCGTTGTATCAAGCTTGTGCTGCCAGACTGATTCAGTACAATAAGCCGCGCAGCCTCTTCAAACAGAGGATCGAGATGTTGCATATCAACATCTGCACCACTCGCACTACCTGCCGATTCTGTATCAGGTTCTGGCAATTCAAATGGGGTCGTATAACCCTGTTGTCTAGCTATAAATTCATTAATGGATTCCACTTCTGGAGTATCTACAAAAGCACATTGGACACGCACCGGCTCGTTACCATTAAGGAACAAAAGGTCGCCTCTACCTATGAGTTGGTTTGCACCAGGACGATCAAGAATAGTTTTGGAATCAATCATGGCACTTACCTTAAAAGCTATTCGTCCCGGGAAATTCGCTTTTATATTACCTGTAATAATAGTTGTAGTTGGACGCTGTGTTGCAATAACCATATGAATACCTACAGCACGAGCCAATTGCGCTATTCGGGCTATGGGCAACTCTATCTCCTTACCTGCTGTCATAATAAGATCGCCGAACTCATCAATTATGACAACAATATAAGGCATAAACTTATGTCCCTTCTGAGGATTAAGTGACCGAGATATAAATTTACGATTGTACTCCTTAATATTTCTTGCCCCTGCCATTTTCAAGAGGTCATACCTAGTATCCATTTCCTTACATAGGCTATTAAGTGTACGCACAACCTTAGTTACATCGGTAATAATAGGTTCAGAATCCTCATCTGGCACTTTTGCAAGAAAATGGTTTGCTATAGGTCCGTATATACTGAATTCCACTTTCTTGGGGTCAATAAGCACTATTTTCAATTCCGCCGGATGCTTCTTATATAATAAGGAGGTAATAATGGTATTAAGACCTACAGACTTTCCCTGACCGGTAGCTCCCGCAACCAGCAAATGCGGAATTTTTGCCAAATCAAACATAAACACTTCATTGGTAATTGTCTTGCCAATAGCACAAGGTAGTTCCATTGTTGTTTCTTGAAACTTCTTGGAATTAAGAATACTTTCCATGGAAACAATATTTGGCTTGGCATTAGGTACTTCTATACCAATTGTACCCTTTCCCGGAATAGGAGCAATGATACGTATTCCCAACGCAGAGAGGCTCAAAGCAATATCATCTTCAAGATTTCTAATCTTAGATATACGAACACCCTGAGCCGGTGTTATCTCGTATAAAGTAATAGTAGGACCAACCGTTGCTTTTATGCTGCTTATCTCCACACCAAAGTTACGTAATACCTCAACAATACGGTTCTTATTGGCCGTTTGCTCTACCATATCTATATAAGGCTTACCATCATTGTCATATTTCTTTAACAGATCCAACGTGGGATAATGGTAGTTTTCCAAATCTCTTTTGGGATCGTAAGGTGCAAGTTGTTCTATAACACTATCAGCCACAGACTTGCCTTTTGCCTTTGCTTCTTCTTTCGCAATATCAACATCAAGTTCCAGATCTTTGTTTTCTGTAGGCAACGATTCTGATATACTAACACTGTCTGGACGAGGAACTGATGCAATGTCATCTTCATCAAATTCAACAGTCTGAGCCTCTGGATTATCAAAGACAGGTGGGTCCTCTACAATCTCAGGAACTAAATCCTCTGTATAAAAAGAAGGTTCCAAATCTTTGCAAACTTTCCCTGTATGCACCTCAAACTTAACTCTATCCGTAAAAAACTTAATGGGATTTAGCATTTTCCTAATAATAGTTATTGTCTCGTAGCTAAAATATGTAAGGAAAGATATTGCTATCAGACATAAAATAGCAGTAAGTCCCGGAGCCCCAATAAGATTCTCAAACCATCTGCATATATAAGCTCCATGGTCACCACCTGGATTGAAACAACTGTCATGAAACAATGGCGATATAAATTTGGCAAGAACTACGGATGACCAAATCATTACTATCATAATACCCATAAACCATTTAATCAAGTTTAGGGAATATACACGCATTAAGCGCATTGAAACTAAAATCAGGAATATTGGTATAAGGAATGAAGATAAACCAAAACACTGCTTTATAAAAAAATATGCAGAATAAGCCCCTATAGAGCCACAATTATTTTTAAATTCTCCTTTCTCGTTCATGATTTCACCTGTCCGAGGCTCTTCTATCAAGCTCTGATCCGCTGGTCCTGTAGTGAAAAAAGAAACAAAAGACAAGATAAGATAAATGGCAACAATACAAAAAATAATTCCAAGCATGAAATTCAACCTTTCATTATGAAATATTTTATCGAAACCTATCGTTTCGCTCAATGAAGCAACTTTACTTTCTCTCTTTTTCCTTGCCATAGATAAACTTAATCAATTATTCTGCAAAAGTAGCAGAAAAAAGTCATATTTTATAATAAACTCATCTGTTTTTTGTATTTTTGCAACTTGAAAATAGTTCAAAATGAAAAAACTATTATATAGTAAATACGACAAGACAAAGATTAATTCACTTCCACCCATTTTATTTGATGGAAAAATCGTTGTCGTTGTATCAGAATCGGAAGCAGAAAGGGCTGTAGATTACCTACTAGCACAACCAATTTTAGGATTCGATACAGAAACACGTCCTTCTTTCAAAAAAGGTATAATATACAACGTTTCTTTGCTTCAGGTGGCCTCATATGACACATGTTTTCTTTTCCGGCTGAACCACATCGGTATGGCATCTCCTATTATTCGCTTACTTGAAGATCGTATTGTACCAAAAATAGGTATTTCACTACACGACGATCTAGCCATTCTGCAAAAGTTGGGGAATTTTACACCTGGATTATTCATTGATATGCAGCAAGAGGTTAAGAAAATAGGCATTGAGGATTTAAGTCTCCAAAAGCTGTATGCAAATTTCTTTGGGCAAAAAATAAGCAAGTCCCAAAGACTTACTAACTGGGGAGCAGATATTCTTACTGAAAAACAAAAAAACTATGCGGCCACAGATGCATGGACATGTATAAAACTCTATGAAGAATTACAAAGACTCATTACAACAGGAGAATATGAACTTATAAAAGAAATCGAATCAGAAAATGTATAAACATATATATCTTAAAAGGGGGAAAGAAGAAAGTATACAACGATACCATCCTTGGGTATTTTCAGGGGCAATACATCATACTGACAAAGGAATAGAAGATGGAGATATCGTACAAATTATTTCTTTTGAAGGAGATTATCTTGCCACTGGACACTATCAAATAGGTTCAATATCTGTAAGAATTCTATCATTTAATGATATAGAAATAAATGAACAGTTTTGGAAAAATCGATTGGCGTCTGCACTTAATACGAGAATAGCCATTGGTATAGCAGACAACAAAAAGAACAATACTTTTCGTCTTGTACATGGAGAGGGTGACAATTTGCCTGGACTTGTTATCGATATATATGGTCCAACTGCCGTAATGCAAGCCCACAGTGTTGGAATGCATATGTCCAGAGAAATAATCGCCAAGTCACTAATAGATGTTATGGATGGGCGAATATCAAATGTATTTTACAAAAGCGAAACAACATTACCATACAAAGCAGAGCTTGGTCAAGAAAACGGTTTTATCTACGGTAATAGCGAAGACAATATAGCTATCGAAAATGGCCTAATGTTTCATGTTGACTGGCTTAAAGGTCAGAAAACAGGATTTTTCGTGGATCAAAGGGATAACCGCTCTCTACTTGAAACATATGCAAAAGGCAAGAAAGTTCTGAATATGTTTTGCTACACTGGAGGTTTCTCGTTCTACGCGATGAGAGGGGGAGCCGAACTGGTACACTCTGTTGATAGCAGTGCGAAAGCCATTGAATTGACAAAAAAGAACGTCGAACTTAATTTCCCTGGCGACAAACGACATAAAGCTTTTTGCGAAGATGCTTTCAAATACCTTGATGAATCTGGGAGTAACTACGATTTGATTGTTCTTGATCCTCCTGCTTTCGCGAAGCATCGTAATGCATTAAGAAACGCTTTAAAAGGCTATTGCAGGCTAAACGCCAAAGGTTTTGAAAAAATTAAGCCAGGTGGCATAATCTTTACATTCTCATGTAGTCAAGTAGTATCAAAAGACAATTTCAGAAACGCTGTATTCACGGCAGCTACACTTGCTGGACGTAAAGTCAGAATATTACATCAACTACACCAACCAGCAGATCATCCTATAAATATATATCACCCTGAAGGTGAATATCTAAAAGGCCTTGTTCTATACGTAGAATAGTCAATGGACACAAAAGACATTGTAGCTACATATATTAAGCAAAATAAACTGCTCGATCATGAGCGGATACACCTTCTTGCCTTAAGCGGAGGCGCGGATAGTGTTGCTCTATTGCTCATAATGAAAGATTTAGGATACGATATTGAAGCCGTTCATTGTAATTTCAACTTAAGAGGAGAAGAATCTAGTAGAGACGAGAATTTCGTAAAATTTCTCTGTGAGAGACAAGGAGTCAAACTACATTTGGCACATTTTGATACTAAAGAGTATGCTTCTACGCATAGAATAAGCATTGAAATGGCTGCAAGAGATCTAAGATATGCATATTTCGAACAGCTAAGGTTAGACATAGATGCCGCTGACATCTGCGTCGCTCATCATCGTGATGACAATGTAGAAACTGTGATCATGAATTTAATTAGAGGCACCGGTATCAATGGATTGACTGGTATACGACCTAAAAATGAAAATATCATACGCCCACTACTATGCCTCTGTCGTAACGATATTGAATCATATCTCAAAGAAAAAAATCAGGATTACATTACAGACAGCAGCAATCTGGTTGATGATGTAATTAGGAATAAAATACGTCTGAACATACTGCCGTTACTAAAAGATATCAATCCTGCAGTTACTAAAAACATCCAAAAGACTTCAGAATACGTTCGTGAAGCAACAAAGCTACTAGATAATAAGCTATTACAAATCAAGCATTGTATAACGACAAAAAAAAATGACATTGTATATGTATGTATCTCTAAACTACTAAAGGAAATATCGCCTTCTTACGTATTGTATGAAACAATAAAAGAATATGGATTCAGTTCTAGTCAATCTGAAATGATATTTGAAAGACTGAAGTCTCAGCCCGGTAGCATCTTTCATTCTAATGGTTACGATTTATTAATAGACAGAGACAACATCATAATAGAAAAGAAATATACAGCTATTAACCCAATCGTAATTATCGAGGATGGGACATATATAATATCTAAAAGTAAAAAACTGAAAATACAGAGAGAGATTATTGATGCTACATTCAATATTCCACATACAGCAAATGAAGTATGCCTTGATGCAGACGAAATATCTTTTCCACTAACAGTAAGACATTACAAACAAGGAGAACGCTTTGTTCCTTATGGAATGAAAGGTTCCAAACTCATCAGTGATTATCTTACAGATCGTAAAAAAACATTATTTCAAAAAAAGCAACAATTAGTACTTGCAGATGCTCAAGATCGGATTATATGGCTTATCAATGAAAGACCCAACAATAGTTTCTGTGTAAAAGAGAATACTTGCCGGGGCCTGCATATCACATTACTAGAAAATGAATTATAATTTAACATTTTTCTTCTTTATCTTACTCTCATTATGTAAACGATCAAGAGCCGTTACAACATATACATATTTCGAATGTCCGTCAATATATGGCAACTTGTAGTATGTATCACTTGTTATACATACTACTTTTGAGACATCTTCAATATTTATTTTTTCTTTTGGAGTAAAACGATATACGACATATTGATATGCAACATCTTTCCATCCCTTGCCCTTTGGTGCTGTCCAAAACAATATATATCCATCCTCTGTCCACACAGGTTTTAATTTCCTGACTTTTTGCGGAGCCTTGTTGTCAATAAAAGGCATTGCTGGCTGGAGCGCCGGATATTTCCAATATACTTCTTTCAACGCAGAGCCATAATTGCCTATATTATCAACAGCTGCTTTTGCATACCATAACACACAACCTTTAACATTGGAAAGTTTATTGCGTAAAGCAAATTTAGCTGGCATTTGGTTTCTTGAAGGATTATCCGCATCAGCATATTTAACAGTGCGTTCAATATCTTCACCTATATAAAGAGGTCTGTTAGATACATGCTGACTCCACCACTCTATCAATGTCTTGTAATCTGCTGTAGGATGACCTATCTGCCAATAAATCTGTGGCACACAATAATCTATCCATCCATTATTCACCCATAAAAGTATGTCAGCATATAGATCATCGTAATTCTGCAGACCTCGAGTATTGCTTCCATTTGACGCATTCTGCTTATTTCTGTAAATACCAAATGGAGATACTCCGAATTTTACCCATGGTTTAAGGGACGATATTGAATCATGAAGCTGTTGTACAAACAAATTTACATTATATCTTCTCCAGTCATTTATGTCTGAAATACCGTTCTTATTCCGAACATACAAGTCCTCATCTGGAATGCGTTCCCCGGCAACTGGATAGGGATAAAAATAATCATCCATATGCAATCCGTCAATGTCATATCTACGTACGATATCGCATACAATCTTACATATATAGTCTCTATTTGCCGATATACCAGGATTCATTATATACTGGCCGTCATATGGAAACACTCTTTCTGGATGTTTTATTGCAATGTGGTTTGAAGCCAGCTCTATAGTACCTTTCGTTTTTGCCCGGTATGGGTTTATCCACGCATGCAGTTCCATACCGCGTTTATGGCATTGGTCTATCATCCATTGAAGTGGATCCCAAAATGGCATAGGTGCACGACCTTGCACACCTGTCAAGAAACGACTCCATGGCTCATACGGACTGGGATATAAAGCATCACATTCTGGTCTTACCTGAAATATTATTGCATTAACACCATATTTCTTTAATTCATCAAGCTGATATGTAAGCGTTGATTGCATTGTTGCAGTGCCCATACCCTGAAACTGACCGTTTACACACTGTATCCAAGCCCCTCTAAACTCTCTTTTCTGTTGAGATTTTATAGAACTAATAGCCAAACTAACAATAAACAAAGATAGAATTATTTTTCTCATTGGTTAAGATATTTATATATTTCATTGGTCCAATCACTACCGTTCTCTGGTTGAAATGTTTTTATTCCAAGACTTGCAGCGTTTTCTACATTACGCAGTCCGTCGTCAACAAACAGTAAATTATCCGGTGATACACCCTCTTTCTCAATTACATATCTGAAAAAGCATTCATCCGGTTTCATCATTCTACATTTATAACTTAAATATGCATCATCTATATAATAATCCAAAGCTTGCCCTTTACCATCAAATTCACTGCTTAATGCCCAACTCATCATATAGGGATTTGTATTAGAGAGCAATACAATACGAAAGCCTTCAGTCCTTAATTTCCTTAATGTCAGAAGATTCCTCATAGGAACATCACCTACATATCCTTTCCATGCATAAAGACATTGCTCATACGTTACCTCATTACCCATCAATGCACTTAATCGAGAGCGAAATTCCTCTGCATCGATTAATCCCATCTCAAGATCTCCAAATATTCCAGATTGGGTATATGCATTCAATCGTTGCTCTGCATCCGACAGACCAATCTCCCTGAATCGTCTTATGGCTTCAGCCTGGTCAAGAGTTATAATTACACCACCAAGGTCGAATAAAATTGTCTTTATCATATCTGATGTCTCAATATATAATAATACAATAGCAGTAAAACATTACCACAATTTACATTTGTTATTACGAGCTACATCAATAGATAGCAACTCGTTCTGTTTCCGTTTATAGTTATCACGTAGTTGTTTGTATTTATCAGCAAGTTCTTGCTCAAACTTCACCACCTCATCCTTATTTAGTAGCCTTGCTGCAACCAAAGCATTTTGTGACGCATCCTTCATCCATACAACAGGTCCTCCATAAACTGGTGCAACCTTTAATGCAACATGTAGTTCACTTGTTGTTGCTCCACCAATCATAATAGGAATATCAAGTCCTGCTCTCGACATCTCATTTGCAACATTTACCATTTCTTCAAGACTTGGGGTTATCAATCCACTCAAACCGATAATATCTACTTTCTCTTCCACAGCCTTTCTGACAATCTGTTCGGCTGGCACCATTACGCCCATATCTATAACCTCGTAATTGTTGCATGCCATAATGACGTTCACAATATTTTTCCCAATATCGTGAACATCTCCTTTTACTGTTGCAAGAAGTACTTTTCCCGCCTTGGCTCTATCATTCTTCCTTTCTGCCTCAATATATGGTTGGAGTATGGATACAGCCTGCTTCATAGTACGTGCCGTTTTAACAACCTGCGGCAAAAACATCTTACCACACCCGAATAATTCTCCTACCCTATTCATGCCATTCATCAACGGACCTTCGATGATACTTACTGCTGTAGGATACTTAGCTAATGCCTCTTTTATGTCATCCTTAAGGTAGTCACTGAAGCCACGTATCAAGGATAGAGCAAGTCTTTCCTCTACTGTATTTTTTTGCCATGCCACCCTATTGTTGAAAGCAGACGACGTATCACTTTTCACATTTTCCGAATTCTGTTCTTCTTTTTCTCTAAGACGTGCAACCATGTCGATCAGATGTTCTGATGCATCTTTTCGCCTATTTAGTACAACATCTTCTATTGCTTCAAGCTCTTCTTCAGGTATCTCACCATAAATAACTTTGGATGTTGGATTTACAATACCAAAATCCATTCCTTTCTGTGTTGCATGGTAAAGAAAAACAGCATGCATTGCCTCACGGATATAATTGTTTCCTCTAAAAGAAAAGGACAGATTACTCACGCCTCCACTAACGTGAGCTCCAGGTAAATTATTTCGTATCCATTCTGTGGCTTTTATGAAATCCACAGCATAATTATTGTGTTCTTCAATACCAGTTGCAATAGCCAATATATTAGGATCGAAAATAATATCATGGGGATTCATCCCAACCTTCTCTGTCAATATGGCATAAGCTCTCGAAGCTATTTCTATACGTCTTTCAAAAGTAGTTGCCTGTCCTTTTTCATCAAAACACATCACTACGACAGCTGCTCCATAACGTAAAATATCCTTTGCATGCTCTATAAATATAGCCTCACCTTCTTTTAATGATATGGAATTTACTATGCTTTTGCCCTGCACACATTTCAGTCCAGACCTTATGACTTCCCATTTAGAGGAGTCAATCATTATCGGAACTCTGGCAATATCAGGTTCTGATGATATCATATTCAAGAATGTTGTCATCTCCTTTTCTGAATCTAACAATCCATCGTCCATATTTACGTCTATCACCATTGCACCATCGGTTACCTGCTTACGGGCAATACTTATAGCCTCGTCATACTTCTTTTCTTTTATAAGTCTGAGAAATTTTCTTGAACCTGCCACATTACATCTTTCCCCTACGTTTACAAAATGTATTTCTGGAGTTACTTCAAGAATATCAAGACCGCTTAGCTGCATATAGTCAGTTTTTTTTGCTGGCTTATGAGGCTTTTTCTCTTTTACCAACGGTACATATTCCCGTATGAATTTTTCCGTTGTGCCGCAACATCCCCCTATGATATTTACAAGTCCTTCATTTATAAACTCTGCGATCTGAGGGGCCATGGTTTCCGGTGTCTCATCATACAGTCCAAGACTATTAGGAAGTCCAGCATTAGGATAAGCACTGATATAATATGGAGCACGTGATGAGAGTTGCTTAAGGTACGTTTTCATCTGCCGGGCACCAAAAGAACAATTCAAGCCAACAGAAAAAATTGGATATGAACTGATACTTGCCAGAAAAGCGTCAAGTGTCTGACCACTAAGTGTTCTACCAGCAAGGTCACTTACTGTAACAGACAACATAATCGGCAGCTTAACACCTCTGTCCTGCATAACATTAACTGCTGCATCAATGGCTACCTTAGAGTTGAGCGTATCAAATATTGTTTCTATCAACAGCATATCAACACCACCTTCTATTAACGCATCTATCTGTTCAATATAAGCAGAATATAACTCATCATATGTAAGAGCTCGTGCTGCAGGATCACTGACATCAGGACTCATGGAACACGCCTTGTTTGTAGGACCAATGGAACCTGCTACAAATCGCGGATGTTCGCTTGTAAAAAAAGCATCAGCCACTCTTCTTGCTATTTTTGCTCCTTCAAAGGCCATTTCACGACTGAAAGATTCAAGATGATAATCTGCTTCAGAAACCCGCTGGCTACTAAAAGTATTTGTTGTAATGATATCGGCTCCGGCTTCAAGATATTTGCAATGTATATCTTCTATTATTTCCGGGTGTGTAAGGTTCAGTAAGTCATTATTTCCTTTTAATACGCCCTCCACATGAGAGAAACGCCCACCTCTGAAATCATCCTCTGTCAATCCGTACTGCTGAATCATTGTTCCCATAGCACCATCGAGAACAAGAATTCGCTCATTTATTGCTGCTTCTATCTTATTATAAACATTATCAATGTTCTTCTTTTCTGACATTATCTATACGTGTATTATTTATTACTGCAAACCACAGCCATGCACTAATTTGTAATATTCAATAGTGTTTTACGGCCCTTTCCATTTCTCTGCGGTCTTCTTTATCCTTTAGTGTTTGGCGTTTATCGAATTCTTTTTTACCCTTACACAGAGCAATATCCATCTTTGCCCTACCATTCTGATCTATAAATACAAGAAGAGGGATTATGGTATAACCTGTTTGCTTCGTTGCACTGTGCAATTTCATTATTTCTTTATGATTTAGCAAAAGTTTACGGTCCCTTTTCATTTCATGATTATTATAAGAACCATAAAAATAAGGACTGATACTCATGTTTTTTACCCATATTTCACTGTTGTTTATGAAACAAAATGTATCAACAAGACTAGCTTTCCCCTGTCTTATTGACTTTATTTCCGTTCCTGTAAGAACGATACCAGCAGTATATGTTTCTATGAAAAAATATTCAAAAGAAGCTTTCTTGTTTCTTATATTAACAGGACTTTTTTTTCTAATAAGTTCTTCCTCTTTATTCATCTCTATACTGATTTATGGATTCACACACAATATATTATATCATTCTTAATCCAACCATGTATCTTACATGTCATCATATTCGACAGTGACAAATTTGTCTATATGCTGATCTACATAAGATGCTACTTGTTCGGTATAAAACTCCTCGTTTTCTACAAAGATATCATCCAAGTCATCGAATTCTGGACATTTTTCAAACAACGCCATGAACTCATCATCTGAGCAATCGCGTTCAATCATCTCACGATATTTATTATATAATGTATGTGCTTCATAAATCAATTTGGACAGGTCTCTCATACCCCAATACTTCAACGCCTTTGCAAACGGATTCAGGAAAATAAATCCACCATAACCATTATATATCAATTGTACAAAGCCTCCATCCATGACTTCCGTTCTCAACAAATCATAAGCAAGAAGGGTTATTTGATCTGAATTGAGTTCAGACATTGACTCTGTCGTTATTTCCCCACCTATTGAACCTTTTATCCTATTTATAAAAACCTGCAGAAAATCATCCATATCCTTTTCTGCTACCTTTCTTAGTTCCGAATCTCTAACTATCACCTGTTTCATAGTTTGCAAAATTAAGTACTTATTTTGGTAAATGCAAATAAAAGCACGTCTTTCTTGCCTGTTGCGTTTACAACCTGGTATAAGGCACATTACATACCATTAACATGATTATAAGAATTTAGAGAATAATATAAACAGGATTGCAGCATGCCAACATTGCTATTAATATCATGTTCTTATAAAGAATGCCGGATTAAGTTTTCTGTATAAACCTAATCCGACATTAGCCTGTATATAAAATGCAATGATTACGCTATTTCCTACCTTTATCTTGTTTGGCATTTTTTGCCTGTGGAACTACATTGGACTTCTTAAGCATACGGCGATGAAATTTTTCCTCCGCTTTTATTACGTCAAATAATTTGCTTGCCGGAATAACATTCAGGAATTTTTCGTGATATGTCTGCTGAACCTTCTTCAATTCCAATTCCAATTTATCACGTTGCTTAATAGCCTGTTTGCACCCATCCTCATCTGTAGGCTTCGTCCTTCCTATCTGTCTTATACGATCGAAAATGACGCGTTGCTTTTTATTCATTTCATTATACAGAGGAAAGAACTTTGATGCCTCCGTGGGCGTAAGGCATGCATCCTTTACTATAAAGCGTTCCATATCCTCACGGAATTTTTCCGGAGAGAATTTTTGCTTATTAGTGTCTTGAGCCGCTATTGAAATCACAGCCATAACAAGCCCCAAAAACAATACTATTTTTTTCATATTATCTCCTTTCGCTTATATTATTCACCTGAAAGATATGTATATATGTCCGTATTATCCAACATTGCATAGTCCAAGACTTCATCTTCATAGGTTATCGATGATACATTAGCATGACTCACAGTCATAACATCGTCGCTTATCATATCCTTATGGTCATCTATATTTGCAAAATATGCCGTGAGACTAAAAATAGCGACACAAGTAGTTGCTGCAGCATACCACAGCAATCTGATGCGTCGTTTGCGTGAGCTAGCCAATAGAACATCCCTGGCATCACAGTCAGGCAATCTGTCCATCATTTGAGAAGTAAAATTCTCAAAATAGCCTTGAGGCACCCTATATGGATTCTCTTTCCCTACTTTATTTCTGATGTAATCTTCTTCGTTCCTCATAATCAAGTCTTTTGAATTTTGACGTTTAAATTTCCCGTTGGTTTAATCACGTAATTTAAAATAATCGGAGATTTTCTTTACAGCAATATGATATGAAGCTTTCAGCGCACCTTCAGACGTCTTTAATATCTCACTAATCTCACTATATTTCATATCATCAAAATAACGCATATTAAATACCGTTCGTTGTACGTCCGGAAGAATAGCTATTGCTTCTTGTAGCATGGCAGCAGTCTCATCACCATCGAAATAATTATCAGCCAACAACATATTTGCAATGCCTGTTCCCTCTACATCTACACTCACAGATGTGCTGCTCTTTCTGCGGCGCATAAAATCCAAGCTTTCGTTTATTGCAATTCTGTAAAGCCAAGTGGATAGTTTTGAATCATTTCTAAATGTGTCCATACGAGTCCATGCTTTAGTAAACACATTCTGCAACACATCGTTTGCATCCTCATGGCATAATACTATACGACGAATTTGCCAATATAGTTGTTCACTAAATTGACGAACCACCGTCTCGAATGCTTTCCGTTGGGTTTCCGGTTTCGATAGTAATGACGCTATCTCGTCCTCGTCATATTTTTTCACTTCTGGTTTGACGAATTAATTCATAAATAGTTTAATATTTTGATGAATTACCTCATCATATCCATATACATCCGGATAAGAAGTTAGTTGACCTTTGTTATCCGGATAAATAGTGAAGTAAGTTATAAACAAAGGTACGTGCGGATTCACAGAGATACTGTTGATAAGTTTTCTATTATTCTCCTGTGTTCTGATATATTCTATACCTCTTTTAGTTTGTGGCATAATATCCATTGATATTCTTAGCCTATCTACAAGCCATTCATCCGGATCGTCAAGTAAATAAAGTGCAAGGTCAAAAGGGCGTTGAACTCTTACACAGCCATGAGAAACGCCTCTATTTGTTCTCGCAAATACATTCCTGTTTGAAGTATCATGTAAAAAAACCGAGAAATCGTTTGCAAAACGGAAAATTATTCTTCCCAAAGAATTACCATCTCCACTTTCCTGGGATACCCTATACTCACCACTTCGTAACATCGCAGGACTTACCTCTGTTACTGGAACACGTTCACCATTTTCACGTCTCACAATATAATATTTATTTCTGGCAAAATAGCTCGTATCACCTGCATGTTGCGAAACCTCATTCTTAATAATACTCATAGGAATATTCCATACAGGATTTACATCCATTCTCTCTATGGCGCTCGTCAGCAAGGGAGTTTTGGTCTTATAAGAACCACAACCAATCCTCATATACAGCAATGTATCTCCACCATAAGCATAAAGATGGAACGAAGGAATATTCACTATAATATATTTCTTCCCCATTGAGGGGTACTCTTCCTCACGCCATCTGCTACGTTCCAAATTGCATATAAGTTTTATACGATAATCTTCAGATAAAGACTTTTGTAGTTCGTTCTTTAATCTAAAATATAAGCTGTCGCGTGGCTGAACTTCATGAAAGAAAGTATAATAGTCTCTCTGTGAAACAATCCTTATTGCCTGTGAGAAAAAATTACTATCCGGTCGTTCTGTATTGATATCAAAAAGACGACGATATAATGGTCTCTGCGGAGTCGAATGCTCCGCCGAATCTATTTTATTGAATATGATTTGGGGATTAACAAAACCAAATCGCTGTCCTGTAATATAGCGTAGATATGACTTTGTTAAGTAATATTCCAAACGAGCAAATACCTCATTTATGGAATTATTTCCTCCTTTAAAATCAAGATTTCTGAAACGATTTACATCATCACGTATTTCCCTATAAAAAAAGGCTGATTTTGAGAAGCCTATCTCTTCAACACCATCAATATACTTTAATAGTGTATCGACCTTCATGTCAATACCATAACGGTCAATCCACAATAATGGACCATTATTGCGGTAATATTTATACATAAAACGATCAGATTGTGTGGCACAGCCTCCCCTCCTTTCACACAATTCCAGTATATGAGATCGTATTTTAGCTATATTCAAAGTAACTGAATCACTTCTCAAATCAGCGAAATAATCCTTGGAGAATTTCAATTCGTTATAAGATAGTTTACTATTGCATCCGATCAAAAGGAACAAAAAGCAAATGACAATCAGCGAACAGCAAACTTCCTTACAACTTTTCCAACTTTTAATATGTAACAACCCTTAGGTAAATTTAATTCGATTCGTTGTATAGGGCTTTCTACTTTTATTTTTGCTATAGGATTTCCTGTTAGGGATACAATTTCTAAAACTTCACCTACAGCACCAGAAACTATCAATCTTGATTGATTAACAACAACATTTATACTTGGATCTTCTATCTGCTCCATAGCAATTCTTTCACCTTCAGATGCTTTCAGTTGCATCGGTGCAGCAAGAAAAATCAAAAAGACAAATATTAATATCCGTAGTTTTTTTAGCATACTCGTTCCTTTTTATTTCTGCAAATATACACTTTATTTGTGAAAGTCCAAAACATTTTCTTTAAAAATCATACTATTTAAAGCAACTACACACACTTTTCACACTTTTCTGTAAATGTACATTCAAATTATTTATGCTGGATTTGATTATTGGAATCATATATTTTACAAGTATACGGTGCTTCTACATCAACAGTAAGCATTTCTCTCGCCAATATAGTATTGGAGAATATGTTTTGGGCTTCCGACAGCAACTGCGATTCGTCTTCATATCGAGCCGAAAAATGTCCAAGGATGAGCGTTCCTGCTGAGGCATTTCTTGCCACAATAGCCGCCTCCTCTGCTGTGGAATGCCAATAAATACGGGCTCTTTCTTTATTGTCACTTCCATAAGTACTCTCATGATAAAGCAACGAAACTCCTTTTATTCTCTTATACAAATCAGGAAGATATCTTGTATCACTACAATAAGCATAACTTCTTACAGGTTCAGGAGGAAATGTCAGTCTTGAATTGGGTATAACATCGCCTTCTTCCGTTGTCCAGTCCATCCCATTTTTTATATTATTTATCTGACTCACAGGTATTCTATACATGTCTATCATACTACGTCGTATATGAGGCAATGTTGGTTTCTCACAAAACAAGAATCCACAACACGGCACACGATGACTAAGTGGTATTGTTTTGACACTAATACTATGGTCCTCGTAAATAACAGTTTCGCATGTTGTATCTATTGGATGAAACTGTACTTCATAGCCTAAACCGCTACAAAACAAATCAATCTGAGTAAAAAGCATCTTCCCCAGTTCCTCTGTAGCATATATATGCAAAGGCGCTGTACGCCCGAGCATTCCAAAAGAAGATATCATTCCAATAAGTCCAAAACAATGATCACCATGTAAATGTGATATGAAAACACGACTTAATTTGGTAAATCGTATGCGCGAACGACGCAATTGCATCTGAGTTCCCTCGCCACAATCAACCATAAACATCTTGCCGCGAATATCAATTAATTGTGAAGAAGCATAATGACGTAACGTAGGCAATGCACTTCCACAGCCTAAGATATGAACTTTAAATGTTTCCACCTGATATACTTAAAGAGAATGTTGTTAATTCTGACTTCTTCGTTTTATTGACGACTATACTCGAACAAGTCTTCTTCATTCATATATACAAGAGAATCCGCATCAAGTTTCACTATTCTATATACATTCGTCTCCTCAACATCGCCCCCACCCTCTCTTACAGATTGTATTTCAAGGCCTCCATCTACTATCCTCCATGTTTTGTAGACGATAGTACTTTGGTCAATACTTTCAGCAATACCTCCTTCTCTGAGGCTTATACCTACAATAGAACTTCCGTCAAGTGGATTTGGCATCACCCAATTACCCAACAATGTTGTTTCGTTAATTACAAGTTCAGCCGCACTTCTGTCATTTGTAAGTAAGACAGCCATTTTGTCGCCACATTCATACCCGCCAAATATATTATTGCTTTCTCTCGCAACACTCAAGTCGAGCGAAAGTGTATCACCACTATCTGTCAGCAGCTGCAATGTATTCATTGCTGACCCCTCGCCACATAAGCCAAAAACTGTTCTGTTATGATTTACAACCACTATAGAATCTGATGTTTCCTCGTGATTATATTGCTGAGGTTTGTTGTTAGTACAAGAGGCTGCCATCAAGCCTATCGTAAGCATATATAAATAGAATGTTTTATTCATAGTATAAAAGCTGATTATGCGTTATTGTTGTTTCCTTTCTCCATCTCCTTAGCCTCATTCCACAATGCTTCCATTTCACCAAGCGTCATGTCTTTTAGCGGTCTACCCATTCTTATACTGTGAGCCTCTATATAATTAAAACGACTTATAAACTTCCTGTTCGTCTTTTCAAGAGCTGTATCAGGATTGATATGATACAATCTTCCCGCGTTTACCAGACTGAATAAGAAGTCACCAAATTCTTCTATTGAGTGTTCCTTATCCCCCTTGCACAGCTCTTCTTCCAGTTCATGCAGTTCTTCATGTACCTTTGTCCATACATCACTCTTATCCTCCCAGTCGAAACCAACATTTCGAGCCTTGTCTTGTATCCTATATGCCTTTATAAGTGACGGCAATGCATCAGGTACTCCAGCCAGGACGCTCCTGTTACCATCTTTTTCTTTCAGTTTTATCTGTTCCCAATTCTCTATTACCTGCTGAGCCGTTTTTGCCTGCGACATATTTTCAGGCAATTCCTTTTCACCTTCTTCGTCATACGGAAGTGGTTTCGGCTCCGGTTTCCCTATTTGAGACGGATTATATACATGTGGATGTCTAAAGATTAGTTTATCGGTCAATTTGTTACAAACGTCAGCTATATCGAATTGCTGACTTTCTGAAGCTATTTTAGAATAAAAACAAATGTGAAGTAGAACATCTCCCAATTCCTTACAGATATTGTCTATATCGTTTTTCATTAAGGCGTCGCAAAGCTCATATACCTCTTCTATAGTATTAGGACGCAGGCTTTCATTTGTCTGTTTTTTATCCCACGGACATTTTTCCCTTAAAGCATCAAGCACGTCAAGTAGACGTCCAAAAGCTTTTATCTTTTCTTCTTTTGTGTGCATATTACATCATATATCTTGCGCAAAGATAATGCAAGCGAGTGAAAAGAAAACTTGTTTTCAATTTCCCGAGTGCCGATTATCTTATGCAAAGATAACGATTATTTTTTTTTAGCAAGCATACACATTGTTTTTTATCACATATTAGAACTTTATGACCGTCTTTCATATACGTTCCACCTGCTTTACTCCCTTCACTGTTCGTAATTTCTTTATCAGAGTCTCAAGACGTGATGTATCGTCAAGCATCACCACAAGATTACCACGGAAAAGTCCATCATTACTATCAATACTTATGCTTCGCAGAATAAGTTTTTCATCCTTGCTGATGATACTTGTTAGATTATTTACTATTCCAATGTCATCGTTTCCTATAACACGCAAAGTTATAGAGTACTTTGACGAGCCCTTACCGCTCCAACGTGCCCTGACAATACGATAGCCGAAGCGCTTTCTCAGTTCAGACGCATTAGGACAGTCACACCTGTGTATCTTTATTCCACCGCTTACGGTAACAAAGCCAAACACATCATCTCCATATATAGGCTGACAACATCTTGCCAACTGATAATCTACGCCCTTCAGATTACGGTCAATGACAAGCACATCATCATTCGATGGAGTCAGATGCTCATTGTCATTTTGCAGGCTGAACTCTTCTGCACTTCTTGCCGGCTGTTCATTTCCTGTATTAGAGTCCTTCGACTGCAGTTCTAAATAGGTGTCGATAACTGTATTCACATCGAGGATGCCATCCGCAATTTGTTTATAGAAGTCACTTACCTCTTTATAGTTCAGCTTCTTTATGACTCTTGCCATGAGCGACTCTTCCAATTCAATCTTCTTATTCTTGAATTTGCGCTCAATCATCTCCTTAGCAAACAACCCTTCCTTTACCTGGGTTTCTTTTAGAGCAAGTCTGATCTTCGCCTTTGCTCTCGAAGTCTTCACAATATTTAGCCACTCGCGCTTAGGTTTTTGGGTACTCGAGGTCATTATTTCAACCTGATCGCCGCTATGTAACTGCTCCCTGAATGTTACTACCTTATTATTTATACGCGCTCCAGTACAACAATTTCCGACCTTTGAATGTATGTAGTAAGCAAAATCGAGGACTGTAGCTCCCTTTGGAAATTTGAAAAGATCGCCTTTAGGAGTGAACACAAAAACCTCATCTTCATATAAGTCCATCTTGAATTGGTCCATTACCTGAAGATCATCACTCGTCTCGAGAATGTTTCTTATGTTTGTCAGCCACTCGTCAAGCCCGGTTTCACCTTTTATTCCTTTATATCTCCAATGGGCTGCAACTCCACGCTCTGCTATTTCATCCATACGCTCGGTTCGGATTTGCACCTCCACCCATTTCTTTTCTGGTCCTAACACTGTTATATGCAGACTTTCATATCCGTTCGACTTTGGCACAGAGAGCCAGTCGCGCAATCTTTTAGGATTCGGCTGATACATATCAGTTACAATGGAATAAGCCTGCCAACACTGCATTTTCTCCTTTTCCAACGGAGAATCTATAATAATTCTAATGGCAAAAAGGTCGTAAATTCCTTCAAAGGCGCATTTCTGTTTCTTCATCTTCTGCCATATGGAGTGTATGCTTTTCGTACGACCTTTCATGTGGAATTTAAGTCCGGCAGCCTTCAGCTTCTCCTCTATAGGACCTATAAAACTACTTATATAGGTGTCTCGCGACTGCTTTGTTGCATTCAGCTTTTCACGAATCATGTAATACACATCATGCTCAAGATATTTCAGCGAGAGGTCTTCAAGCTCACTTTTCAGCTTGTACAGACCAAGTTTGTGTGCTAAAGGTGCATATAGATAAGCTGCTTCCTCCGACACCTCACGTTTGGCTTCCAAATTATTGTTATCACGTATTTGCCGCATGAGGTTCACTCTGTCAGCAATCATGATAAGTATAACGCGCATGTCTTCGGCAAATGAAAGCAGAAGATTCCGAAAGTTTTCGCTTTCCACAACCGGATTCTTAGCATACAGTTCTGCGATACGAAGAAGTCCATGTAATATTCTGGCCACCGATTCTCCAAAATCACGACGTACTTCATCTATGGTCGTAAAGCCATCAGCTACACTTGGATGCAACAATATTGCCAATACACAATCACGTTTAAGACCAATTTCTTCTACCACAATCTGCGCTGTCTGCAGTCCGAAAAGAATAGGATTGAGTCCAAAAACATCACGATGAGTCTGATTGCTTGCCACCGAGCGGTTCAAGTGGGCTCTGACCTTTTCTTCATCTCCGTCCATCAGCGTGGCACCGACCAAAGATTTCAACTTCTGATAAAGGTCACGCGTCTCTTTTTTCTCCTCTGAAGTAAATTCAAATCTATCTGCCATAAACGCTTTTGTATGTTAATATAATATTGCAAAGGTACGATTTTTATTGGATTTATTGGGCTTATAAATAAAAAGTTACTATATTTGTTGCACTATATCTAACAAATACCATAAATATGTTATCACAAGAAGACCTTAAACAGATTGCCGAAAAAGGCATGACAGAAGAACTGATTGACACCCAACTGGGACAATTCAAAACAGGATTCCCCTTTTTGAAGTTGGAAGCTGCAGCCGGAATCGGACGCGGTATCATCTCACCTGATAAAGAAGAGCGTATTGCATACGAAGAAGCATGGAAGAAATACAAGGATGAAGGCAGACGAGTAGTAAAGTTCGTACCGGCATCCGGTGCTGCCAGCCGTATGTTTAAAGACATGTTTGCATTTGTTGATGCTGATTATGATGTGCCAACAACAGACTTTGAAAAGCACTTCTTTGAAAAAATAGAAAACTTTGCCTTTTATTCCGCACTTGACGAACAATGTATCAAGAACGAGGGTAAAGGCATTAAAGAACTCATTGCCAACGGCAATTACAAGGCAGTTGCTGCAAACATGCTCCAGAACAAAGGTCTTAACTATGGTCAGTTGCCCAAAGGCTTGCTCTTATTCCATAAGTATGACAACGGCTCCCGCACACCAATGGAAGAACATCTTGTTGAAGGTGCTCTATACGCTGCATCAGAAGGCAAAGCTCACGTACACTTCACGGTTAGCCATGAGCACATGCCACTATTCAAAAAGAAGGTTGCAGACAAGGCTGAAAGCTATGCAAAAGAGTTTGGAATAACTTACGATATAACATTCTCTGAACAAAAACCGAGTACAGACACGGTTGCCGCTAATCCAGACAACACGCCGTTTAGGACTGAAGACGGCAAGCTACTATTCCGCCCCGGTGGACACGGTGCTCTGATAGAGAACCTTAATGAGATTGACGCTGATGTTATTTTCATCAAGAATATAGACAATGTCGTTCCCGACAGGCTGAAAGCCGATACGGTGGAATACAAACAGGTGATTGCCGGTGTGCTTGTCACTCTTCAGAAAAAAGCTTTCGAATATTTGGAATTACTTGAGACAGGAGCTTATTCACATGAGCAACTTGAAAACATTATCCGTTTTGTACAGCAAGACCTATGCTGTCGTAAACCTGACATAAAGTACCTAGAAGACGCAGATCTTGTAATATATCTTAAACAAAAGCTCAACAGACCTATACGTGTGTGCGGTGTTGTTAAGAATGTAGGAGAACCGGGAGGTGGACCATTCCTTACATACAATCAGGATGGTACCATCAGCCTACAGATTCTCGAAAGCAGCCAGATAGACAAGAGCAATAAAGAATATATGGAAATGTTCACAAACGGCACACACTTCAATCCCGTTGATATTGTATGTGCTGTCAAGGACTATAAAGGCAAACGGTTCAATTTACCCGAGTTTGTGGATAAGACTACTGGTTTCATCAGCAGCAAGAGCAAGAATGGCAAGGAGCTGAAAGCGCTCGAACTCCCCGGACTGTGGAACGGCGCAATGAGTGATTGGAATACAGTCTTCGTAGAAGTGCCACTTTCTACTTTCAATCCGGTAAAAACTGTAAACGACCTGCTTAGAGAACAGCATCAATAATTTTTGTTAGGCAATTAACAAACTTAGGAAGTCCCGATTCCGACATCCGCAGAGGCAGGAAACCTCATTAAAGGATTGTAAGAATCGGAACTTCATCGTTTTTCTATATAAGCCCTAATTATTTATCCCCAATATATCATTAGTTATAAGGTAACTCCAATGAGTAGTTGAGATTATTAAAGAATGCCGGAAGAACTCGTAACTGCACTTAATGAAAGTTAATTTGTAAATATATTTGGTCGAATTTAACATTTTTAAATCCGGCATTCTAGGTGTAAATTTTTGT
>CAMTJK010000006.1 GCA_947072805.1 uncultured Prevotella sp. | reverse complement strand
TATCGCAAAACGCGTAACTCACTGACTATCAGCGCTCCCTATTTGAGAGTAAAAATGCTCATTTTCGCGTCGTAGGTTACAAATCGAGGTTTGGGTGCCTATTAACACACGTTAAAGTAAACATTTTTCTAAAAAGTAAATAAATGTTATACGCATTATTTCACAAAATATATATATCTTTGCGACACTGTTGTCCGGAAAAGCATTCGTCGCAATTTCCGCGTGAACAGATGACAGCATTATAATAAAACACAAAAAACAAGCAAATGAAAGCAATAAGCACAGAGAAGGCACCTGCCGCCATCGGACCATACAGTCAAGCCGTAGAGGCAGGAGGATTTGTTTTTGCATCCGGTCAGCTGCCCATCGACCCCGCAACGGGAGCATTTGCCGAGGGAGGCATAAAGGAACAGACGCGCCAGTCGCTGAAAAACGCATCCGAGATACTCGCCGCCGCCGGTCTTACCATGGCTGACGTGGTGAAGACAACGGTGTTCCTCGCCGACATGGGCGACTTCGCTGCCATGAACGAGGTGTACTCCTCATTCTTCAACACACCCTATCCCGCACGCTCGGCAGTGGCTGTGAAGACCCTGCCAAAGGGAGCACTGGTAGAGATAGAGTGCATAGCCGCAAGATAAACACATTTATAACAACAATACAATCAGTATCACAATGAAAAAAAACTACTTGAAGACCATGGCGTTCGCTATGGCAGCCGGACTTATGATGAGTTCGTGCGTAGGTTCGTTCAGCCTGTTCAACAAACTGCTTTCGTGGAACAAAGGACTTAGCAACAAGTTTGTAAACGAACTTGTATTCCTCGTTATCTCACCCGCTTACTTCGTTGCCAGCACCGCCGACGTGCTCGTGCTCAACACCATCGAGTTCTGGAGCGGCAGCAATCCCATAGCCAAAGCCGGTAATGTAGAGAAAGTGTGGGGACAGGACGGACGCCAGTATCTCGTGAAGACCACAAAAAGCGGTTATGAGGTGACCAAGCCCACCGGCGAGACAATTATCTTCGAGCATAACGAGAAGGAAGATTCGTGGTCGATGATAGAAAACGGCGAGGTTAAGGAGATATTCCGCTTTACCGAGAACGGCACGGCACTGGTAACTCTGCCCAACGGCGAGAAGATGGATGTGTCGCTCGACGAGGCTGGCATATACAACCTGCGCATGGCTGTGAACGACAACGTATATTTTGCCGCTCGCTAACAGACACCTATAATTCCCAAACGGTCATTAGACTGTTTGGGGATAATAAAATAAAAAAGAGGCAACGCTCATGTTCCGGAGCTTTAAGGTGGCTATTGTCACCGCAGCTGTTACCGGAATATGAGCGTTGTAAGGTTTTCGGGTGCGAAGAGACGCTGCGCCACCGTGCATAACTCATCGGCTGTAAGCGCGTCGATGTCTTCAAAAAGCTTTTCTATGTTCTTCTTCCTGCCATAGTGCAGGTATCCCTTTGCGAAGTCGAGCGCAAAACTCTCGCGGTTGTCGCATGCTACGGCTATCTGACCCTTCAACTGCTTCTTGGCTGTTTTGAGTTGCGTGTCGCTCAATGGTCGTTCCATCATGCGGTCGAGCTCTCTGCGCACAAGGCGTAGGCACTTGTCGGTATCGTGCCTGTCGCATCCGAAGTAGATGCTCCACAATCCGGTGTCCGAATAGCTCACCATGGTGCTCTCCACCGTATAAACCAGTCCGTGACGCTCACGCAGCGAGAGGTTCAGTCGGGCGTTCATGCCCGGTCCGCCGAGAATATTGTTGAGCAGATAGAGCGGCATGCGCCGTTCGTCGTGCGCTCCATAGGCACGGCATCCTATCATGACATGCGATTGATGGGTGGCACGCTCGCTGCACACCTCGCACGGCACGCAGTCGGGCAGCGGTGCGGCGGCAGCGGAAGTGTCGGCAAGAGGTTCGGCACACGGCATGTCGGCGGTAGCCTTGCGCAGAAGAGCCACAAGGCGCCTGAAGTCGAGGTCGCCATAAGCAAAGAAGACAGCATTCTGCGGCAGATAGTGACGACGTGCGAACGCCCGGAGGTCGGTTCCCGTATAGGTGCGCAGTCTGTGGGGCGTGCCGAGGATGTTGTGCCCCAGCGGATGCCCTGCAAAGAGAAGGTTCTCGAACTCGTCATAAATGAGCTCGGCAGGCGAATCGTTGTAGCTCTCTATCTCATCGCATATCACATCTACCTCCTTCTCTATCTCCTGCTGCGGATATACGCTGTGCATCACTATGTCGGTGAGCAAATCGACGGCACGCCCCACATGGTCTTTCAGTATGGCGGCATAATAGACCGTCTCTTCCTTGGTGGTGAAGGCGTTGAGATCGCCTCCCACACTCTCCAGGCAGTTTATCACCTGCAGCGCACGGCGGCGCCCCGTGCCCTTGAAGGTGGCGTGCTCGCAGAAATGTGCCATGCCCTCCTCGCCGTTGCGCTCATGGCGGGTGCCGGCATTTATCTCATATCCGCAGAACACGACATTCGAAGCGGACGGCAGATGTATTATTCTCAACCCGTTGGGCAGAGTAAACGTATTGTATTGCATAACGGATGCAAAGTTACAACAATTCTGCCGAACGCCAAAAATCAGGCGGAAAGGCATAGTTTTTTGTGCCGTCATTACCGTCTTTTGTATGATTATTGCAATTTTCATGACAAACAGAAGACTTTACTCACATATTTTTCATAAATTTGTGGCATAACAACCGATGTGACAGCACTTCCGGAATGAAGACATTACCCATAGTCTTGGCCTCCTTCATGCTGCTTGCGGCATGCGGAGGCGGAAGCAGAAAGCCATCGACCATACTTCCCGAAGGTACGGTGGTACAGCCCGGCGACATATTGCTTCGCAGAGGCAACGGCATGGTGAGCAGAGTGGTCATCATGGCAGACAATGGGGGCACCTACTCGCACGTCGGCATTGCCGTCGATTCGGCAGGACACACAATGGTGGTACACGCCGTGCCGGGAGAGCCCGACTTTAAAGGCGACGTGGACAGGGTGAAGATGGAAACACCCGAAAAATTCTACCGCTACATAAACGCATGCGCAGGATGCGTGATGAGAACTGCCGACTGCAAGACGGCAAAAAGGGCTGCCGACGTGGCTATGGCCATATACCGGCGAGGCACCCTCTTCGACCACGACTACGACGACAGCGACAGCAGCAAGATGTACTGCTGCGAACTGGTGGAGCACTCGTTTATGAAGGCAGGGCTAAGGCTTATAAATGTACCACGACACAACTTCAGCCTGCCGGGAAAAACATTCAACAACATACGTCTGCCGTCAGACTTCGTCACATCAAAGGCACTGCGACAGGTGACAAGCTTCTGAAAGGCTGACTGGAAAAACCACACGACGAATATACATATATATATTATAACTCACTAAAAACTTAAACGATTATGAAACAGATTATCAAGATGGCAGCAATGGCTGCTTTTGCAGTATTACTATTTGCCTGTGGCAGCAGCAACACACCTTCGGGAACAGCGGAAAAGGCACTGAAATGTCTGCAAGACAAGGACTTTGACGGTTACGTAGACCTTATCTACTCCCACGGCGATGAAGTAAGGAAAGACGAAGATAAGCAGGGCATGGTGGCTTTGCTGAAAGAAAAATATGAAAAGGCTGTGGAAGAAAACGGCGGAATAAAGGATTACAAGATTCTTTCAGAGAAGATATCTGAAGACGGCAACACGGCTGTGGTTGAATATAGCATAACCATCGGCGACGAGGAGAAGAACGAGAAGATGAATATGCGTAAAGATGAAGACGGCAACTGGAAGATTGACTTCAGCAAATAGTCTTTAACCCAAACAGGTAATTTGTTTAGGAAAGCTATTTCATACCATCTCCTTATACATTACCGACGGAGGCTGCATCGCAACAAGCATTTACGATGCAGCCTCCACTTTTTTCGTTCCTTTCCGGACGTAATATCGGGCGTTACTTCTTCTTTTTGGGTTTGCGGCGTGCCCATCCCTCCTCGCTGAAGTCGGGCTCGTCACCTATCAGCCGTATGTCATGTCCCTGGAAGAACTGCCTCCAGTCGTCTTGCTTTCCGCTCTCCATGCGCACCTCGCCGCGCTGTCCGCGCCTGCCTTTGGAACGAGGCGCGTCGGCTAAGGCATCATTGCCCTTCGACTTCTTCTCGAAACGCTCAAACCCGTTGCCGCCGCCAGCAGAGCCGTTACGCTTCTGGCGGTTGTCGGCACGTAAACTCCGCTTCTGTCCGTTGTCGTCGGCATCGTTGCAGCGCACCTCCCTGCCCTTATATCGGGTGCCGTCGAGCGCACGCATCACCTTTTCGGCGTCGCCCTCGGGCACTTCTATATACGAGAACTTGTTTAACAGGTCGATATGTCCCACCTCCTGGCGTCCCGGAGTGTGGCGGTTGATGAACTGCATCACCTCGCCCGGATAGAAGCCGTCAGCCTTTCCGAGATTGATGAACAGGCGGCGATAACCGTTTTCTGCCCTACGTGCTCCGCCGCGGGCACCCCTCCTGTCGCCTTTCGCGCCGCTCTTCTGCTGCTTTCCCGACCGCTTTCCGTCGGAGTTCTTCTCTACGACATCTATTTCGGGTGCATCGGCATAATAGGCAAGGAAGCGACCGAACGCCTGACTTACTATCTTCTTTATGATATCCTCCTTGTCGATATATTCGAAGTGGCGGTTTATCTCCTCCATGAAGGGTGCTATCTGCTCGTCATCGACGTCTACCTTTACAATCTCGTCCATAACCTTATAGAGCTGCTTCGTGCATATCTCCTGCGGCGTTGGTATCTTGCCGGCGGTAAACTCCTTGCCTATCTCCTTCTCCACGGCACGAACCTTATGGCGCTCGCGGGTGTGTATAATGGCTATCGAAGTGCCCTTCTTGCCTGCCCTTCCGGTACGTCCGCTGCGGTGGGTGTAGCTCTCTATGTCGTCGGGCATACCGAAGTTTATGACGTGCGTCAGATCATCTACGTCCAGTCCGCGTGCCGCCACGTCGGTAGCCACAAGCAGCTGCGTAAGGTGCTGACGGAACTTCTGCATGGTAAGGTCACGCTGCTGCTGCGAAAGGTCGCCGTGCAGCGACTCGGCATTATATCCGTCGTGTATCAGCTTGTCGGCAATCTCCTGCGTCTCGCGTTTCGTGCGGCAGAAGATGATGGCAAAGATGCGCGGGTAATAATCGACGATGCGCTTTAAGGCGAGATACTTGTCCTTGGCATTGACGAGATAATAGATGTGGTTTACGTTTTCCGCGCCCTCATTTCTGCTGCCCACCACTATCTCCTTGTGGTCGTGCAGGTAGGAAGTGGCTATCTTTTCAATCTCCTTGCTCATGGTGGCAGAGAAGAGCAGCGTGTTACGTTCGGCGGGCACGCCCTCGAAAATCTCGTTGATGCTCTCCGAAAATCCCATGTTGAGCATCTCGTCCGCTTCGTCGAGCACCACGTTCTGCACCTTATCAAGCACAGCTTTGCCGCGGTGCATGAGGTCGATGAGACGTCCCGGCGTTGCCACTATCACCTGCGCTCCGTGTCTGAGCGAGCGTATCTGCGCCTCTATCGACGCTCCTCCATATACGGGCACAATGTTGATGCCCGGCATGTATTTGGAAAAGTCCTGCAAGTCGTCAGCTATCTGCAGGCACAGCTCGCGCGTAGGACTGAGCACGAGCGCCTGTGTGTCGCGGCATCCGGCATCGATGCGCTGCAGAACGGGTATTCCGAACGCAGCTGTCTTGCCCGTACCGGTCTGTGCCAGCGCGATAATGTCGTTACGGTTACCAAGCAAGTAGGGAATCACTTCTTCCTGAACAGGCATCGGATGTTCGAATCCGAGCTCCGTAATGGCGCGGCGAATGTCCTCGCTGACGCCCAATTCTTCAAATGTCTTCAATGTAGATATATTATAATGTGTATATTTCCCTAACCTGTCAGCTCCTGCGTCATGCGCAAACAAGCGTTTCATCTGCCGGAACTTACCGACTGTTTAGGGCTTCGGGCTTGTAATAATCAGGCTTACGGACATTCCACCCTACAAGATGACAGGTGCCGCAAGCTGTTTGCGGCTGCAAAGGTAGTGAAAATAAAGCTGTTAGACGCATTTTTGACCTTTTTATTTTGCGAAATGGCTTATTTTTAGCTCCTTTTGCGCCGGCAGGAGGACTGTTTGGAACGCTTTCGATTGCCTATGATATCACATCACACCGTATTCCCGGCTTTGTAGAACAATATTTGCAATGGAAAGAAAAGCGAAAACGCAGCGTGAATGTTTTAAAGTTTACAAAATAACAGGAAAGACAACAAGGCATCCGCGCTTTTTTATATACCTTTGCATACATCATTGATACGCGCATGACGGACAACAACACGTATTTCCACACGGGAGCACGCTGCGGGCTCACTGACATTGAGGTGGAGGAAAGCAGAAAAAAACACGGCGAGAACATTCTTACTCCGCCGCAACGCACATCCATGTGGCGCCTTTATCTCGACAAATACAATGACCCCATAATACGAATACTACTTGTAGCGGCTGCCTTCTCGATTGTTCTGGCTTTTGTAGAGAAGGAATTTGCCGAACCCATAGGCATAATCATTGCCGTGATTCTTGCCACAACAATAGGATTTTACTTTGAACGCGATGCCGCAAAAAAGTTTGACGAGCTCACCGCCCTCGGCGAAGAACAGCCCGTAAAGGTGCTGCGCAACGGCAAAGTGACACTCGTTGCACGCCGTGCGATAGTGGTGGGCGACGTGGTACTGCTCGAAACGGGCGATGAAGTGCCTGCCGACGGACTGCTCACAGAGGCTTCAGACCTGCAGATAGACGAATCGGCACTGACAGGCGAACCCATAGCCGCCAAGCGCGTGCTGGCTGACGGCGACAAGGGCAGCACGGAATCGACCTATCCGGAGAACGCCGTGATGCGCTCGACAATGGTAATGGAGGGCAACGGACGAATGGTGGTGACCGCCGTGGGCGACAACACCGAGATAGGCAGCGTGGCAACAAAGTCGACAGAGCATACCGCCGTAAAGACTCCGCTCAACAGACAGCTCGACAGACTCGCCAACCTGATAAGCAAGGCGGGCACGACGGTGGCGGTGCTGTCGTTTGTGGTATTCCTCGTGCACGACATACTGACCAACGAGCTGTGGCACACAGACAACTATATCGCCATGACCGAAGTGGTACTCAAATACTTCATGATGGCGGTGACGCTCATAGTAATGGCTGTGCCGGAAGGACTGCCGATGGCTGTGACACTGGCACTGGCTCTCAACATGAGGCGCATGCTGAAAAGCAACAACCTGGTGAGAAAGCTGCACGCCTGCGAGACGATGGGAGCCGTCACGGTGATATGCACCGACAAGACGGGCACGCTGACACAGAACAGAATGACGGTGGCTGAAGTCTTCACACCCGGCGACAACGGCGATAACGATACTCTGGCGCTGCAATGTGCCGTAAACTCCACTGCAGAACTCGACGGCAGCAAGGCGATAGGAAATCCTACGGAAGCGGCGCTGCTGCGGCATATCGCCGACGGCGGATACGACTACAAGGCTCTGCGCGGCAGAGTAAAGGTGACAAGACAGCTGCCTTTCTCGACCGAGAGAAAATATATGGCAACACTCTGTAATGACGATGGCAGGGATTGGCTCTACGTAAAAGGCGCACCAGAGATAGTGATGAGCCGATGCGACATGGACGCCGACGCACGCCGACAAGCCGAAGAGAGGCTGAAGCAATGGCAGAACCGTGCCATGCGCACACTCGCCATAGCCTGCCGAGAGGGCGGAACAATGGATATCGAACACCTGAAGCTTACCGCCATCGTGGCCATCAGCGACCCGCTGCGCGAGGAAGTGCCCGAAGCGGTAAACCAATGCAGGGCTGCCGGCATTGACGTAAAGATAGTAACGGGCGACACTACCGACACCGCCACGGAGATAGCACGACAGATAGGCATAACGACAGACGGCAACGGCAGGAACAGCATGACAGGAAGCGAGTTTGAACAGCTCACCGACGAAGAGGCTATCAACATGGTGGGCGACATGAAGGTGATGAGCAGGGCTCGTCCTGCCGACAAGCAGAGGCTGGTAACGCTGCTACAGCGCAGGGGCGAAGTGGTGGCGGTGACCGGCGACGGAACCAACGACGCTCCGGCTCTGAACCATGCACACGTGGGACTGTCGCTCGGCTCGGGCACAGGAGTGGCTAAGAACGCAAGCGACATGACACTGATAGACGACTCGTTCAACAGCATAGTAAGAGCCGTGGAATGGGGGCGCTCGCTCTACAAGAACATACAGCGCTTCATCTTCTTCCAGCTCGTGGTAAACGTAACGGCTCTGCTACTTGTGCTCGGCGGCTCCATCATTGGCACAGAACTGCCCCTCACCATAACACAGATGCTGTGGGTGAACCTGATAATGGACACCTTCGCTGCAATGGCACTCGCCTCGCTGCCGCCCGAAGCGGCTGTGATGAGGGAAAAACCGCGGCGACAGGACGAATCGATAATATCGCGTACCATGTGGCGCGGAATAATGGGAGTGGGCGGACTTTTCTTTGTACTGATGATATCGCTGCTTTATTATTTCGAACATGTGGCAGGAATAGACGACAGGGAACTGACCATCTTCTTCACCATCTTCGTGATGCTGCAATGGTGGAACCTGTTCAACGCAAAGACACTCGGCACCGACAATTCCGCCTTCAAGGGCATAGCCGCCGACCACGGACTGATGCTCGTTCTGGCAATGATACTGGCAGGGCAATGGATAATAGTAACCTTCGGCGGCAAGATGTTCCGTACCGTTCCGCTGGATGCCGCAACGTGGATGCTGATAATAGCCGGAACATCGCCCGTAATGCTGGCAGGAGAACTTTGGAGGGGCATAAAGCGCATGGCAAAAGCCGCACAATGCTCACCGCAATGAAACGGAAAGACAATGAAAACAACCATACTCACAGACATATCGACACGGCTAAAGCCCTGCGTGGCAACGATAGGATTCTTTGACGGCGTACACAAAGGACACCGGTTTCTCATACGGCAGGTGCTCGACATGGCATCGGAAAGAGGACTCGGCTCGGCTGTAATAACCTTCGACCAGCATCCGAGGCAGGTGCTCGACTGCAACTTCCGTCCGCTCATGCTTAGCACTCACGCCGAAAAGACGGCACTGCTCGCCGCAACGGGCATAGACGAATGCGTGGTGCTGCCCTTCAACAAGGAGATGGCTGCCATGGAAGCACGCGACTTCATGCAGAAGGTGCTTGCCGAACGCCTCAACGTAAGGGTACTCGTTACGGGATATGACAACCGCTTCGGTCATAACCGCACGGAGGGTTTCAGCGACTATGTGGCTTACGGCAGGGAAATAGGCATGGAGGTGGTGCAGGCAGAGGCACTGCGGCTCGACGGAGTGGGTGTAAGTTCGTCGGTGATACGCACTCTGCTCGGCGAAGGCGAAGTGGAAATGGGCACACGATGCCTCGGATATCCCTATATGCTGACGGGCACCGTGGTGAAAGGCGAACAGGTGGGGCGCAGCATAGGCTTCCCAACTGCCAACCTGCTGCCTGACGACAACTGCAAACTGATTCCCGCTCCGGGAGCATACGCCGTGAGGGTGGCTCTGCCCGACAGGCAGGGACAACTCGCCGGAATGATGAACATAGGCAGCCGACCAACATTTGACGGACAGAAGACCACACTCGAGGTGAACATATTCAACTTCGACGGCGACATCTACGGTTGCCGGATGGGCGTCTCGTTCGTGAGCCGACTAAGAGCCGAACGCAAATTCAGAAACGGCGGAGAACTGGCGACGCAGCTTAAAAGGGATGCCGAAGAGGCTATGGCACGGCTCGGACAACATGGCTGACAAAACCTTGAGGGCAGCACGGCGGCAAGCCGACACTGAAACGACGACATAAAAAGCACACACACATCTTATCATACAAACATATACCATATTATATATATAAGAAAATGGGCAACGCAATAATCTTTCTGATAGTATTCGCAGCCATACAATGGGGCGCAACCTTCGGCATACAGACACTGTGGAAACATCTGACCGGCTCGCCCGACATCACGTCGGCAATGCTCGTCACATCGTCGGTAACAAGCTCGCTGATAGCCGGAACAGTCTTTATCTGCGCCCGCTGGACAAGAGTTTCAAGAAACTACATACGCACACGACCGTGGAGCGTGCTTCTGTGGAGCTGCATGGCGGCTGTGGGCAGCCTCGCCCCGGTGATGTGGATGCAGGAAATGCTTCCCGAACTGCCGCTCGAATATGAACATCTGTACTCTCTCATACTCAAAGACCGCTGGGGATATCTGGCGGTAGGACTGCTTGCACCACTCGTGGAAGAGATAGTGTTCAGAGGTGCCATTGCCAAGGCTCTGCTCGACTGGAAGAATTCGCCTGCGGTGGCAGTGACAGTGTCGGCTCTGCTCTTCGCCCTGATACACGGCAACCTCGCACAGATGCCGCACGCCTTCCTCTCCGGCTTGCTGCTGGGATGGATGTACGTGCGCACAGGCAGCATACTGCCCGGCGTGGCATTCCACTGGGTGAACAACAGCGCCTCGTTCATGCTATACAACATGTACCGCGGCAACGACGTGACACTGAAAACGGTGTTCGGCAGCGACGCAAAGGTGATGCTGGCAATAGCATTCTCGCTGCTCATACTGCTGCCATCGCTGATGCAGCTGCACCTGCGCATGAAGAAAGCTTAGAAGAAACAATAACCGAAAAAACCATAAACACAGATGAAAAGACTGAAAATTATCGCGCTGATAGCGCTGCTGGTCATGACCTCGCTGTCGGCAGCGGCACAGAAAAGCATGGTAATGAACCTCTGGCAGGGTGAAGCGCCCAACAACAACGGCGACCCCAACGACACCGCCAAAGTGTACGTATACCTCCCAAAAGAAAAGATAGCTACCGGCAGAGCCATAGTGATATGCCCCGGCGGCGCATACGGAGTGCTTGCCATAGGACATGAAGGCAAGGACTGGGCGGGATTCTTCAACGGACAGGGCATTGCCGTAGTGGTACTGAAGTACCGCATGCCGCACGGCAATCCGGAAGTGCCGGTGAAGGACGCCGAAGAGGCCATAAAACTGGTGCGCCGCAACGCCGCCGCATGGCACATCAACCGTAACGACGTGGGTATAATGGGCTCATCGGCAGGCGGACATCTCGCCTCGCTCATCGCAACGAAATCAACAGGCGACGCCGCACCCAACTTCCAGATACTCTTCTACCCCGTAATAACAATGGACCCGGAATTCACTCACAAGGGATCGCTGCACAACCTGCTCGGAGAGAAACCGCACAAAAAGCAGATACGCGAATACAGCAGCGACATGCAGGTGACACGCGTCACGCCACGGGCCTTCATAACACTCAGCGATGACGACGATGTGGTGCTGCCTGCCAATGGTACCAACTATTACGTGGAGTGCTACAGGCACGACGTGCCGGCCTCGCTGCATATCTACCCCACCGGCGGACACGGATGGGGCAACCTGGAGAGCTTCACCTACCACTTTGAAATGATGCTCGAACTGAAAGCGTGGCTGAAAAGCTTCTGAAAAAACATTGTCATACACTTATCCTAACCCCACCGTGCACGGCCAAAAAAGCTCACGGCGGGGTCTTTTATTTATAAAGACACCGAGCTGTCGCTATTTCAAAATGAAAGAAAAAGAGAAAAACACATACCAAAATGTCATAAAATACAAGGAAACAGCATCAAAAATCATCGTTTAAGGCAAATATAATGCGAAACATTTTGATATTTCACAAAACTTTACGAACTTTGCATTGCAATGTGAAAAGGCAACCCTTTAAGTATATTATACATTATAATTATATATATAAGTATGGCAGAAAAATTGGAAGTGAAAGAGTTGGACCAAGTGGTTGTCCGCTTCTCGGGAGACTCAGGCGACGGCATGCAACTTGCCGGCAACATATTCTCTACTGTATCAGCCACAGTAGGCAACGGCATATCTACTTTTCCGGACTATCCGGCAGACATCCGCGCCCCGCAAGGCTCACTTACCGGCGTATCGGGCTTTCAGGTTCATATAGGCTCCGGACGTGTGTTCACTCCGGGTGACAAGTGCGACGTGCTCGTGGCAATGAATGCCGCCGCCCTGAAAACACAATATCGCTATGCCAAACCGCAGGCCACCATCATCATCGACACCGACAGCTTCGGCGCAAAAGACCTGGAGAAGGCACAATTCAAGAGCGACGACTATCTCGCAGAGATGGGCATAGACAGCGACCGCGTGGTAGCCTGCCCGATAACACAGATGGTGAAAGACTGTCTGAACGATTCGGGAATGGACAACAAGTCGATACTGAAATGCCGCAACATGTTTGCGCTCGGTCTGGTGTGCTGGCTCTTCAACCGCGACCTCAATCTCGTGGACAATTACCTCAAGGAGAAGTTTGCCAAAAAACCGCAGGTGGCAGCAAACAACATCAAAGTGGTAAGGGCTGGCTACGATTACGGACACAACGTACATGCAAGCGTTCCCGCTACCTACCGCATTGAATCTAAAGACAAGGTGAAGGGCAGATATATGGACATTACCGGCAACAAGGCTACAGCCTACGGACTGATAGCCGCAGCGGAAAAGGCCGGTCTGAAGCTCTTCCTCGGCTCCTACCCCATCACTCCCGCCACCGACGTGCTGCACGAACTGTCGAAGCATAAGTCGTGCGGAGTAATAACAGTACAGTGCGAAGACGAGATTTCGGGCTGCGCAAGCGCAATAGGAGCAGCTTTTGCCGGCGCGTTGGCAGCCACATCCACATCCGGTCCGGGCATCTGCCTTAAATCGGAAGCCATCAACCTGGCTGTCATCGACGAGTTACCTCTCGTCATTATCGACGTACAGCGCGGCGGTCCCTCTACGGGCTTGCCCACAAAGAGCGAGCAGACAGACCTCCTGCAGGCTCTCTACGGACGCAACGGCGAGAGTCCGATGCCCGTAATAGCCGCAACAAGTCCCACCGACTGCTTTGACGCCGTATACCAGGCAGCCAAGATAGCGCTCGAACACCTCACACCGGTGATTCTTCTCACCGACGCCTTCATAGCAAACGGCTCTGCCGCATGGAAGCTGCCCACCATGTCAGAGCTGCCCGCCATCACTCCACACCGCGTTACGGAAGCACAGAAAGGCAACTATACGCCTTACGAACGTGACGAAGCTACCGGAGCGCGCTACTGGGCTGTGCCGGGACAGGAGGGATACACCCACATCATAGGAGGTCTTGAAAAGGACGGAAAGACCGGAGCCATCTCTACGGAACCGGAAAACCACGACATGATGTGCCGCCTGAGAGCAGAAAAGGTGGCAAGGATAGCCGTTCCGGACCTCGAAGTGGACGGCGACAAGGACGATGCCGACCTGCTCATCGTTGGTTTCGGCAGCACCTACGGCCATCTCTATTCAGCCATGGAGGAATTACGCAACGAAGGCAAGAAGGTTGCTCTCGCCCAGTTTAAGTTTATCAATCCTCTGCCGAAGAATACCGCCGAAGTGCTCAACAAATACAAGACGGTTGTTGTGGCAGAACAGAACCTCGGACAGCTCGCCACATGGCTTCGTGCCAACGTGGACGGCTTCGTGCCGAAACAGTTCAACCAGGTAAAGGGACAGCCGTTCGTGGTAAGCGAACTGGTGGAAGCCTTCAGAGCACTCTGAAATAAGCGGAAACGTCTCTGAACACAACGTAAAAGGACTGCAAACACAACGAGAGAGAACAGCAACCCAAGAGAAACAAAAACAAAAGAACACGATATGGAAACAAACATAAACAATAACGCCACCCCCGCACCTGCCGCAACAGGCAACGGAACCTGCTATACCGCTGCCGATTACAAGAAAGGACAACCCCGCTGGTGCCCCGGATGCGGCGACCATTTCTTCCTTGCCTCACTGCATAAAGCCATGGCAGAAGTGGGCGTGGCACCTCACGATATGGCTGTAATATCCGGTATCGGATGCTCGAGCCGCCTGCCTTACTACGTGAACACATACGCCATGCAGACCATTCACGGGCGTGCCGCAGCAATAGCCACAGGAGCCAAGGTTGCCAATCCAGCACTTACGGTATGGCAGATAAGCGGCGACGGTGACGGACTTGCCATCGGCGGCAATCACTTCATACACGCAATGCGCCGTAATATCGACTTGAACATGATTCTTCTCAACAACCGCATATACGGTCTCACCAAAGGTCAGTATTCGCCTACAAGCCCTCGCGGCTTCGTGTCGAAGTCAAGTCCTTACGGAACCGTCGAAGATCCGTTCTGCCCGGCAGAGCTCTGCTTCGGCGCAAGAGGTCATTTCTTTGCGCGTTCGGTGGCAACAGACGCGCCCGAGACGGTAGATATTCTGAAGGCAGCCTACAAGCACAAAGGTGCTTCTGTATGTGAGATTCTACAGAACTGCGTCATCTTCAACAACGGCTGTTACGACAGTGTATATACAAAGGAAGGACGTCGCAAGAACGCCATATACGTACGTCACGGCGAGAAGCTTGTGTTCGGAGAAAACAACGAATATGGTCTTGTTCAGGAGGGTTTCGGTCTGAAAGTGGTGGAAATAGGCAAGGATGGCTACACCATCGACGATATTCTCGTACACGACGCCCACGCCGAAGACAACACGCTGCAACTGAAACTTGCCATGATGACACCCGAAGAAGGCTTCCCTGTGGCTCTCGGCGTCATCCGCGACGTGGAAGCACCTACTTACGATGCTGCCGTGACTGCGCAAATAGAGGAAGTCAGCGCCATGAAGAAATATCATAACTTCGAGGAACTGCTCGAAACCAATGATACCTGGGAGGTAAAATAATACTCCCTACATAAAGACAAAGGCAGGAAGCCAATGCACCAAGCGTGGCTTCCTGCCTTTTTTATTTCTATATTCCACCGCCGTTGAAGGCTAATTTATCTGCCGTTGAAGGCTAATCGCAATGTCGTAAAATGTTTATCCCAAATCGGTCATTAGAAAATGACAAGAAGTTTTTTCTAATGACCGATTTGGGTTTATGCCAAGAACTGGTCTTGTCCCGGTGTCACACGTCCGCAGGATTACGGCAAGATACTCCATTGTCTGCCGGTGCGTCGCGGTCTTATTGTTACCGATGACGTGATAGAGAGCGCCAATTCGCTCGTGATACCAGAAGCTGCCAATCGTGAGATTTCCTGTCAGGTAGTGCTCAAGAGAATGCTCGAAGCGTTGTAATCACTGGGAACATGCGAGGTGCGGATTCCTACAGGTCTCACCTGAAACATGTCGGAAGATTTGCAGAAACGAAACTAACCGATATACCACACAACGCCCTCCGCCGGTGAATCCGACGGAGGGCGCGAGTCTTTAGAGAGTGACGTCTCCTGCAATTTGTTTACTTCAACGTCGTGGTATATTCGAGTGTGACGTCTCCGCCTTGGGAGTCGGTACCGATACTGATATCGTACAACTCCAAGGATGGAAGATTATCAAAGTCTATTTCGTTAACACCCATCAATTTGTTTATACGGTCAACATATTTCATTGTATGATCCCACACGCCTTCTCCGGTGTAGGTGATGTCATACTCAAAATGGTCTTCCACCTGCCTGCGCTTGAGGGTATATTTGCAAGCAATCTGGTGCTTGACAGAACCGTTAAGCAGAAAGAACGGAATATCTTCACCGTTCTTGATTTTGGTATTCCATTCATTAATCCATTGTTTCGGCGTATAGATGAGATACTTATAGTCAGTATTGATAGTAAATGTACCGGAAGCAGAGTTGCCCTCCAGTTTGCCGGAAATGTCATCGCCAATGGTGAAGTTGCCGGAGATGGAATCTACGGTAATGAAGTCATGTTGATTGAAGAAACGCTCCAACTCAGTACACCAGCGCGCTTTTCCGAAATAACTGTCGTAATAATTCCTCTTATCGTCCATATACAATGGCACTTCGACAAAACCCCAATATTCCGTCACGTCAAACCCAGGTAAATCAACTTCGATAAGCATCTCAGTTCTATTCATGATAGAGTCGGGCGTATATACCAATTTGAGGTCATCGAGATGTTTCGTATCGGCTTTGACGCCGTCTTTCGCAAGATCAATATTGATGACAGTACTCTTTGAAACACCATCCAGCGTAAAGTCGAAGGTTTTCTTAGGCTCGTCATTTTCGTCGAACAGTGTGAGTCTGAACGGCACCGAGTTGCGCACAAGTGCATAAGCAGTGAACCATCCTAATTTGGCATTTCCTTCTTCGTTGATATTGGTTACCCATTCCTCCGGGTCAGTTACATCGTCAGGAACAGCAGCAAAGCCTATCTTTCGTCCTGCGAACTTGGAGGGTTCGCCTTCCTTGACAGATGAATCGGTAATCATAAAACCTACTTTCTGATTCATCATTTTTGCCAGTTGGTTCACTTTCGCAGCTGCGCGATTATGTGCCTGTGTGATTTGAATGTCGCGTAGCGCATCAAAGACGCTGACAAGTTTGCCGTTCATCAGTTCCGCAAAGAACTCATCAGAAATTATTTTTCTGTTCGACGAATTGTCATCCAGAACAGTAGTGATGCCACGTTTAATTACTTCTGCTTTAATCAATGTTTGTGCATCAGTGTCATCCCAATACAAGTTGCAATACTGGCGTACTGTTTGCTCAATGTACGCTTTGAGTTGTGTCTCGTTCATGTTCCCTTCGGCAAAAGCGGGTTTGAAAATTTTATACCAGTCTGGAGCGGAACGGTACATCTGTTTTCCTGTGATTTCCGCACCTTCTTTTCTATAATAAATACGGTACCCTTCACGAAGTCGGTCTATTTTATATTCTGCCACCATTGTGCCGAATTTTTCAAGTGCCACGCCGATGAACGCCGCGAGAGACATGGACGCTGCCATGACAGGCGTACCAATCCACGAAGCCGCAGCTCCTACGGTTTTTGCCATCAGCACTTTGAGGGAATTGGAAGCCACAGCGACATTATCGCCTTTCAGGTCGGCGCGCACTAAGTCGAGAATAGTCAAAGCAGTTCCTATCTCACCCATGATACTCACTGCATTGTCTATCGCTTCGGGCTTGAAATTGAACAGCGGTTCGGTGGCGGCAACGGCTCCCTGATAGAAAACATCCAGACCGAGCGACTGCCACAGTCCCATCTCATCCTTGAATGCCAGGGCCGCCTCTAATTTCGGGTCGTCAGACTCCAAAACGCTCATCAACTTTTGTACACTTTCATCAAAGTCATATAACTTTTTCATCGTGTATTCCTCAGCTTTGATACATTCCTTCCTTGTTTTCTCCCCTATGGAATAGACCACGCCGAAGTATGAGAGGTGGTCAGTAAGGATGGTTGCCACGCCTGCATCACGGTCATATTCCATATAGACGGGATCCCATTCGCCTGACTGCTCATTGAAATAGACTGCACTCACGGCTTGGTCCGGCGCTGCTTGCAGAGGAATGGTGATTCTTGCCACACCACTCAATTCGTGCACCTCGTTGCCATTCTCGTCCAGCATACTGATGTCAATACCCATACCGCCTGTTACGCCTTCAAACGGACGGGGGATAAGGACGGAGTTACGCACGCATACCTGCGCGTCTTCGTCAATCGTGGTCGGCGAGAACTCGATGGAACATTTCTTCGCATTGACGGTGAGGCAGGAGTCGTTGAGTTCAAACACCTCCGCATCTTCATAGACGAAGCCCGGCTTGAATGTGATGCTGTCGATGTCGGCTGCCTTGATGGTAATGTCGTCGCGTCCGTTCAGACTCATCGTCACCATCGCTTCGCCATTCTCGTTCTCGCTCATGCGGATGGCATTCACCTTGCCTGTCTCAATGGTCGTTTTCAGCGTGTCGCCACGCACCACCATCTGATAGTTGAGGTCTTGTGGAGGTAGCGGAGAGAACTGGTTCTCATAGTCGTAGATAGTTTCAATGCAATAAGGACCGAACTTGCGCCATCCTGGTGCCTCGGCATATAGTTCCTCCGTACCAGGCGGCACCTGCAGCCTATAGTATTTGCTCTCATCAGAGAACATGGCTTTGCTGAAAGTGGCATCCGAAATGACCGGCGGCACAAGAAGCGGGCATGTCACTGTGGAGTAATCGTCATTGGGAGCAGAGCAATCTTTGCATGCGCCCTCCATATCGATGATAGTTGGCGGAAATACAAAACCACTAACTTTTCTAACCGATCCGGGTTCCATCTTAATGACGGTCTCTGGATAGTGACCATTAGGAGAACGGTAAGCTACGATGACAGATGTCTTGTTCTTATTGTAGATGATACCCCCATCATAATTATCTTCGGCAAAATACGGATTCAGCGAATCTACACTAATAATGGGATAGTAAACTCCGTCAAAGGCAGATTTCGATATCTCCCGCACTTTGGGACCTATACGGAATCCATACTTGACGAATCCAATTAGGGCAGAGTCGCCAAGAACTTCCAGGTTCTCGAAATACGGCATATTTCCATTATAACTGGCACCGGAGAAGGCTCTCTTGTTAATCTTGACAATGGATTTTTCCCAATCACCGGGATTTAGATTGGTCTGACCAAATGAGTATGAATCCAGTTCCACCCGCTTGCTCTTGCAAACTATTTCCGTCAACGGACAGGTATAGAAAGCGTTCTTGCCGATTAGCTTGACATTCTCGCCGATGGTCAGGTGTTTGATACCAGTTGTTGCGAATGCCTTTTCAGGCACCACCTCCATCTTGTCGCTCAGCACCAAGGTGTCAATTTTGCTATATATGAACGAATAGGGGGCAATGGATTGGATATTGTTTCCTAAGATGATTTTCCTGAAGCTTCCTTTCATAAAGAATGCTGATTTGCCGATGTGGGTCACGGCATATTGATTGCCTGTTTCATCGTCGGTCACGGAGTCCGGGATGACCAAGGTGCCGTCCACCATATTCGTTCCACCGTCCAGATAATCCAGGATTTCGGCGGTTCCGTTCGCTTTCAGGCCATACCTGAAGCCGTCTATTGATTTTTTTACGGCATCATACGGACGGAAATTTTTCCACACACTTACATTGTAACAGTATCTGGGCACTGCCGTCAGGCGGTAGAAACCGTCCGTCTGTCCACCCCAGCCGTAGTTGAAGTGGAAAAAGCCATCCTTTGTATAACCATCACACACCAGGGCGTGAGGATCACCACCATCACCAGGATCACCACAATAAAGCACAGGACGTTTTAAATCCAACTCACCTTTCAGTGTTTCCTCCACATCAAGTGGAGTATTGCCGTCCACCACCACTACATCGGGTTGGTAGCCGAAGGTAACTGAGAGTGACTGATAATCAAAGACCGTCGGACTGCCGTTCGGCTGCCCATATTGTGTTCCCATCGCCTTGCCTATATCTGCCATCAGCTGCGCCACCGCTTGTTGTTGCTCCCACGATGAAGCAGTCCACTCGTAGTCGTCAATCATATTATCCCAGTCATAGGTATGTACCGGAAAATCCTCGTACATCATCTCGCCTGTTTCCGACCAACCGACAAACATCTGTCCAGTGTTTTGCTTCGGCCATTTCCAATAATTCATCACTTGGGCCACCGCCGTAGGCACACAACCCGTGTAGCACCCATCGGGAACCAAGATGTTGTATGGAGCCCACTGGTTCCATTTGGTTGTGAGCAAAGGTGCTACGACAACTTCGCCGAGGTAGGAAGGATAACTGCTACTACCGGCGGAAGTCACTCCGGAAAGCCCCCGCACGGACTTGGACTTTGCCATTGACGGAGTCTGGCGGAGGCTGTCAATACCATTCGAGTATTCGTTGAGCAACTCGAGAAACTGTACCGGCGCATCGGCATAATTGAATGAACCGTGGTCGCAATAGCCGAGTACTTCGGAAACGGCACCGTCTTCTCCTGAAACGACGACAAAACCTTGGTCGGTGCCCAGATTGATGACATAGACGTTGTCCTTGCCTTCCGAAATGCGCGACTTCACGCTATGTGCCAACGTCGGAGCAGGCTGTGCTGTCGGTGCACGGAAGCTGCGTGCCTTGGCAACTGTCGGATCGTTGACAAACCGGCTGGCAATCTGCAAGGCTTGTTCTGCGCTGATATCATCGGCCAACGCACTGCCTGTCGCCATCAAGGCGAGGATGAATATCGATAAAATCTTCTTCATGTTCATGGCTTATAGAATTTAAATGACATTTTCTGAGTATTCACGATATATACCCCACTGCTCAGATTGCTTGTGGGGATGGTGACACTGCCATCACCGTCAAGACGGAACTGTCCGACGAAAACACCGTTGGACTGATAGAGATTCACAATGGCACCGGCGTTGCCACCGCTGACTACGAGGGAACCATCGCGGAAAGAGAACTTCACATCCCCCGACGGCGAACTCTTGACATCCTCCACACTGGTGACGTTTTCGTCCACGTCGAAGACGACCTTCTGCAGCCGGTTTATGGGATACCTCACCGAAGTCTTTGTGGTAGTCATCACCAGCTCATTGGCCGAATACGTCACTACGGGTTTCTCCGTAAAGGCAAACTTAGCCACAGTCCCGTCATTTTGCCATACAGCAATGGCATTCTGTGCCCATGCTCCTGCAGCCGGCAGACAAAGGAGCAGCAAAATAAATAGTCTTCTTGTCTTCATATTATCATGTTTTAATTACTGAAGTTTCGCAAGCCTCAACTTCTTCGGTTTTAAGGTTATATGGTTGTACGGTCGCTTCGCTTTTACGGAGGTAACGCTATATTCCGCATAACCATATAACCTTAAACCGTATAACCATATGGAACTAAGCAAGTCAATAACTTGCGAAAGTTGAATTAATTATTGTTTCCGTCTATCACATTGCGAGGATAATAAGATTCGAAAGTGTTCGCCACCATACATGCAGGACTCTTCAGCACCGGGCACCGTTTCCGTGACAATACGTGCGACGGTATCCCCAACCACAAAAGTATCAATTATCCGCTTCAGTATAAAAAAAAAGTATACAAATTAACTCTCATAACGTACATTACAGACTTTAAAATCAAACAAATCAACTCTCATATCATACACTGCCCTGATATACAACATGTTGAAGAAGTGTTTTTTCGAACTGCCGATAGGGCGAAAATCAAAAAAAACATTAATTTTGCATTCGATAATCAGAGACGGGCACCAGTGTATCAGTTGACAGGCTGACGAGTTGACAGGTTATTAGTCTTCTTGCTCAAATAGGTTGTCTGATAGACAAGCATACGACATGTTTACTTGCCGACTCGTCAATAAAGAAAAATACTCGTCAATACAGTAAATTTACATTATACAATGCTGCGAACACTGCTCTGTTTCACACCCTTCTTCGTGTGTCTCTTTTGGTTCATCACCTTCATCACACACTACCATAAATCTGACGCGGCGAAGAGAATGCTGACATGGTTTCTCCTCACCTGTGTCGTACTCTACCTCTGCCATGCCCTCTTCTTCACCGTCGGGCTGCCGCACCCGATGGAGTGTCTCTGGACACTCTGCTCACTGTCAGTCTATCCCCTCTACTACACCTACATCTGCCGTCTCGTCTCGCCGCCTGCTTCGCCGCACAAGCTCCTCCTTGTCATGCTGCCCGGAACGGTGGTGGCAGCAGTGAAATTCTTCTTCCCCGGCGAAGCCATCGATGACGCACGCAAACTTCTCTTCACCGTTCAGGTCATCACCGTGGTAAGCCTCGGCTGGCGCAAGCTGCGCGCCTTCGACAATATGATAGCTGATGTCTATGCCGACACCGAGTGACGTGAAACCTCTGCAGTGAAGCATCTGCTCGTTACCTTCATGATAACATCTCTCTTCTCTGCCGTCGCCAATATCTTCGGAAGACAATGCTTCGCACAGTCAGAGTGGACCATCCTCGCCGCCATCACACCCTTCTCAGTGATGCTCTTCGCCTTGAGCTACATCGGCTTCACCCGAGACTTCTCGTTCGACCAGTTTGCAGAAGACAGCAGCGACAGCAGCGAACTCCTGCCCGAAGATGCTGTAGCCATGGAAGAAAACGATATTGAGAGAAACATCAATGCCTGCATCATCATGCGTAAGCTCTATCTCACGCCTAACCTGAAGATAGGCGACGTAGCGAAAGCAACCGGGATATGCCGCACATACATCTCGAAACACATAAACAGGACAAAGGGAGTGTCGTTCTCTGACTATATCAACAGCCTGAGGGTGGAACATGCCAAGGTGCTGCTTGCGCAAAAAGCAGGCAACACGAAGATTGTCACCATCGCCACGCTCTCCGGCTTCTCCAGCGAGCAGTCTTTCTATCGCAATTTCCACAAGTTCACAGGCATGAAACCCATCGAATGGACAAAGCAGCATCTTGCGTGCAACGCAGACACCATGCGTAGCTGAGCGTACGCCTTGTGTGGATAAAGAAGCGGAGAAAGAAACAATAAAGGGAAGTTATTTATTGATAATCCTTTAACCCAAATCGGTCATTAGAAAAACTTCTTGTCATTTTCTAATGACCGATTTGGGTTTATCGGATGGAAAAACATTTGTCCTGACCGTCGGACGGTTGTTGCCGGACGTCAATGCAGATGGCGAAGCACAGCAGCAAGTCAGTTTTCGTGAAGCTCGAGCACCTTTTTCACCACGTCGTTCTCCTCGTTCATCACAGAGAAGTACTCCGACATTTCCCAAAGGTCACGTGCAACGAGCGCCTTCAGCTGTATCCTTATCTGCCTTATCGACATTTCCAGTTCCTCATCGTTCTTTGGTGTTACTCCCTTATCCTTTCCGGCGGCTATCACCTTGTCTATGACCGACTGCGGAACGGTATAATTCTTCTTGAACGAAGCAAAGTCCGGATAAGCCTTTTTCAGTTCCTTGCGATGTCCGTCGATATATCTGAGGTTGGCATTCAGTATGATGTTCTTTGCCACCAGCTCTCGATGGAATTTTGTGTATCGTGTGGTGTCGAGCGGCACGAAGTGGTCCGGCATTATACCTCCGCCGCCATACACCGTGCGGTGCTTTTTCAGAGTGTAGCATTTCAGCGAGTCGGCAAAGTGTACGCTGTCCGCCGATGTCAGTTCTCCGCTTTTCAGGCGTTTGCTTAAGTCCATGCTGTAATCCTTGTTGTCGCCCTTGGTGTACGGTTTCTGTATGCATCGTCCCGATGGCGTGTAGTAGTGCGATATGGTGAGCCTTATCATCGAGCCGTCCGGCAACGGTATAGGCCTCTGTACAAGTCCTTTGCCGAACGTGCGCCTTCCCACCACGAGTCCTCTGTCGTGGTCCTGTATTGCGCCCGTCACTATTTCGGCAGCCGATGCGGTGTAGCTGTCCACGAGCAAGTACACTTTTCCCGTTGTGAACGAGCCGTCGTGTGTGGCTCTGTACTGTCTTTGCGAGTTGTTTCGTCCGTCGGTATATACTATAAGGTCGCCGTCGTTAAGAAATTCGTTTGCCACGTCCACTCCAGCCGCGAGATATCCTCCTCCGTTCTCCTGCAAGTCGAGCACGAGGTCCTTCATTCCCTCGCTGCGCAGCCTGTTCATGCACTCCATAAACTCGTCGTATGTGGTTGCTCCGAAGCTGCTGATGCGCACATATCCCAGTTCCGGGCGCAGCATATAAGCCGCGTCGATGCTCTTCATGGGTATTTTGTCGCGTGTTATTCTGAAAGCCAGCGTGTCCGTTATGTCGGGTCGCACCACTTTCAGCGTGACCCGTGTGCCCTTCGGTCCCCTCAGGCGTCTCATTATTTCGTCGCGCGACATCTTCACGCCAGCTATTGTCGTGTCGTCCACAGCCACTATGCGGTCGCCGGCGAGTATTCCCACCTTTTCCGACGGACCGTTTGTTATGGTCTGCAGCACCACCATGGTGTCTTCCATCACGTTAAACTGCACGCCTATTCCCTCGAAGTTGCCGTTGAGCGATTCGTTTGTCGATTTCACCTCCTTGGCATTGAGATAAGAAGAATGTGGGTCGAGCTTCTCGAGCATGCCTTTGATGGCATCCTCCACGAGTTTCTGTTCGTCCACGCTGTCCACATACAGGTTTGTTATTGCCAGTTCGGCTATCTGCAACTTGCGCAGCGGGCTTTTCTCGCCCATGTCCACCTTGTATTGTGCCGTTGCCGTGATAGCCGTCAGGGCAATCACTATCGTAAGAATGATGTTCTTCATTTACCTTTCCGTTTGTCTTTATACACGCTCTGCGTAGTGCAGGCGTTGCCTTTTCATTCGTATTCTTCGGGTCTGTCCTCTTCCACGACGAGATTGTCGATGATAAAGTTCTGTCGTTCGGGCGTGTTCTTGCCCATGTAGTATTCGAGCAGCTTCTGCACCTGGTCTGTCTTGTGCAGCGTTACCTGTTCGAGCCTCATGTCCGGACCTATGAAGTTTACGAATTCCTCCGGCGATATTTCTCCGAGACCTTTGAATCGCGTTATCTCCGGTTCCGGTCCGAGTTCGGCTATAGCCTTCAGCTTTTCCTCGTCGCTGTAGCAATATCGTGTTATGAAGTCGCTTTTTTTCTTTTCCGCCTTTGCGTCGGCATCGGCTATTGCCTTGCGGTTCTTTATTTTTGTCCTTCTGTTTCGCACGCGGAAGAGCGGTGTCTGCAGCACATAGACGTGTCCTTTCTTTATAAGGTCGGGGAAGAACTGCAGGAAGAAGGTTATGATGAGCAGTCTGATGTGCATACCGTCCACATCGGCATCAGTAGCCACTATCACCTTGTTGTATCTGAGCGTGTCGAGCCCCTCCTCTATGTCGAGAGCCGCCTGCAGCAGGTTGAACTCCTCGTTTTCGTAGACCACCTTCTTTGTCAGTCCGAACGAGTTGAGAGGTTTACCGCGCAGCGAGAATACCGCCTGTGTGTTTACGTCGCGGCTTTTCGTTATGCTTCCGCTTGCCGAGTCGCCCTCGGTTATGAATATCGAGCTTTCCTCCTTCCGTTCGTTTTTCACGTCGCTGAAGTGTATTCGGCAGTCTCGCAGCTTGCGGTTGTGCAGGTTTGCCTTTTTTGCGCGTTCGCGTGCGAGCTTTGTCACGCCAGCCATGGCTTTGCGTTCCTTTTCGCTCTCCTGTATTTTCTGCAGCATCACCTCCGCCACGTCGGCATTCTTGTGCAGGAAGTTGTCCACTTCCGTCTTTATGAAGTCGCCCACATACTTGTTTATGCTTACGCCGCCGTTGGGTTCCATGGTCAGCGAGCCGAGTTTTATCTTCGTCTGGCTCTCAAACATGGGTTCCTCCACGTTTATGGCTATGGCTCCCACCAGTCCGTTGCGTATGTCGCCGTACTCCAGGTTTTTCCCGTAGAACTCCTTGATGGTCTTTGCTATGTGTTCTTTGAATGCGCTTTGGTGTGTGCCTCCCTGTGTGGTGTGCTGTCCGTTCACGAACGAGTGGTATTCCTCTCCGTACTGTGCCGTATGTGTAAATGCTATCTCTATGTCTTCGCCTTTCAGGTGTATGATGGGATACAGTCCGTCGGTGGTCATAGTGTCGTTGAGCAGGTCTTTCAGTCCGTTGCGGCTTACTATCCTCCTGCCGTTATACATTATTATAAGTCCGGTATTGAGGTATGTATAGTTCCGCAGCATTGTCTCCACTATGTCGTTGTGGAACGAATAGTTAATGAATAGGCTGTTGTCGGGTTCGAAATAGATGTATGTTCCTGTCTCGTCGTCGGTGTCTTCGGTGGTGTCCGATGTCATTATTCCCCTTTCGAAGTTTACGCTTCTCACCTTTCCGTCTCGGAACGACTTCACCTCGAAGTGTGCGCTTAGCGCATTCACCGCCTTTACGCCCACACCGTTCAGTCCTACGCTTTTCTTGAAGGCTTTCGAGTCATACTTGCCACCGGTATTGAGCACGCTTACAGCCTCAATGAGCTTTCCCTGCGGTATTCCTCGTCCGTAGTCGCGCACCGATACGCACCGATTGTCTTTCACGTCTATCTCTATGCGGTTTCCGGCGTGCATCTTGAACTCGTCGATAGAGTTGTCTATCACCTCTTTCAGCAGCACATAAATGCCGTCTTCGGGCAGCTGTCCGTCGCCGAGGCGTCCTATGTACATTCCGGGGCGTGTTCTCACGTGTTCCATGTCCGACAGGTGTCGGATGTTTTCGTCGGTATATTCCACCGGCTGTGGTGCAAATATGTTGTTTTCGTCCATAGGTAATGTGTCTCCCTGCACATCCGCCGTGGCGTGGCGTTGTTGCGGGACGGTTGTTTTTAGGTTATGGTTGTAGTCTTTGTTGTCTGCTGTGGTGCTGTTTCGTTACAGCTTCTTCACGAAACATCTTCTGCGCTTGTGCTGTATGGGCTTGAGGTACTGCCACTGGCTCTGCACGTTCTCGTTGGTTTCCATCTCCACGTGGGTTTCTCCCCACTTGAATCCGTACTTCTGGTACCATGGTATGAGGTCAGAGAAGAGCAGTGCGTTGGCTCCCTTCGAGCGATATTCGGGCAGCACTCCTATGAGCAGCAGGTCCACAACTTCGGTCTTGTGCCACTTCAGTGCTCTCAGCACGTGCCACCATCCGAAGGGGAAGAGGCGTCCGTTGCGGCATTTCTGCAGTGCCCTTGTAAGCGACGGTATCGTAATGCCCACGCCCACCAGCTTGTTTCCGGCGCTGTGGTCTTCTATGAGTGTCACGAGGTTGAGGTCTGCCATGGGCAGATACATCTTCACGTACTGGTCTATCTGTTTTTCGCTGAGTTCGGAATATCCGTATAGGTCCTTGAACGTGTCGTTTATCACTCTGAATATCTTCTTTCCGTATCCGTTCTCGCCGAATATCTCGCTCTTTTTCAGCTTTTTCACGTGCAGGTCGTAGCGCGTGGTTATCATTTCCGCTATCTTCTGATATTTCTCCGGCACCTTGTCGGGCACGTCCATGCGGTATTCCACATAGTCGTTGTCTTTTTCCCATCCGCCCATCTGCTCCATGTGCTTCGGGTAATAGGGGTAGTTGTATAGTGTTGCCATGGTGCCGAGCTGGTCGAAGCCGTGCGTGAGCATTCCTTCGGGGTCCATGTCGGTAAATCCGAGCGGTCCCACAATCTCTGTCATGCCCTTAGAGCGTCCGTAGTCGGCCACTGCGTCGAGCAGCGCCTTCGACACTTCCACATCGTCGATGAAATCTATCCATCCGAAGCGCACGCGCTTGCGCTGCCACTTGTTGTTTGCCTTGTTGTTTATGATGGCAGCCACGCGTCCCACCACCTTGTTGTCGCGATAGGCAAGGTAATAGCGTACATCACAAAACTCAAATGCTGCATTCTTGTCTTTGCTCAGCGTCTTCACCTCATCGCTGTGCAGATTGGGCGCGTCGTAGGGGTTGCCCTTATACAAGTCGTAACGGAACTGGATGAATGTTTCCAGTCCCTTCCTGTCGATGACTTCTCTTATTTCTACTTGTGACATTATAGCCTGTTTTTAACCGGTTATTCGTACAGTTATTTCTTACAGCCAAGCTGTTCCCTCTGTTCCGGCGACGCCTCGCCGACGAGAAGTGGCTGTTGTCATTCTGCAAAGGTAAGAATAAAATCTGACTTTGGGGGGCGTCGGCAATGAAGTTTTTTGATGATTACGGCTTTAACGGCTCACGAAATAGCACGAAATGGCGCATAACAGCCTGATGAACGTTTCGGATTAAAGTTACGGGTCGCCGTAACTGCACTTAATGAAAGTTAATTTGTAAAGATATTTGGTCGAATTTAA
>CAMTJK010000005.1 GCA_947072805.1 uncultured Prevotella sp. | reverse complement strand
AGTTACGGCGGCGCATAATTTTTCAGCGAACAGTTATTAACGACAACAGGGACAACTCGGGACAACACTTGTTGTTATCTTTGTTTTCCTTGCTACCGTCAGAAATAAGCACTTCTATCATAAGAAAAAGCTGTTCCGGGTTGTCCCTGTTGTCATAACTAAAGCAATTTGCGCTATTTGGCTAAAGAACGGCGGAACAACAAGAACAGTGAAAGCTTGATTGAATAAAATCCGGAACTTCTATACCGAGAAAGAATTGACAACATCTTCCGAAAATTTTATAAGGTAATAAACGCAAGCCTCAATGAATGCAGATCTCAGAATTGGAGGTAGGAGCGCTTATCCTCACAAGCCAAAAAAGGCGGCAGGTGTAAGGCTAATAAACAAAAAATAAGTATATTTGCCTTTGAATAGGTGGTAACTTACCACATTTTCAAGGGCTTTTCGTAACAAAAAGTGGAGCTATGGCAGAATTGGAGGGAGGAGCAACCCTCACCAAGCCACCAAAAGACGACAGGAGTAAGGCTGATAAACAAAAAAAACAAGCATAAGTGACAAGGCCGTATTATTTCCCGATGACATTGGAGAAGGTCTTTCCGGAGCCCGGCTTACAACCAGGATTTGCTATGAAATAACGAATAAGGCATGAACGACAGCAATTATAAAAAATCAATACGGTTCTTCAACGACCGCATGGTGCGAGCCGTCTGGGACGAGAAGGGAGCAAAGTGGCTCTTCTCTGCCATCGACATCGTCAGTGCTATCAACGGTGAGGACGACTATGTGAAGGCCGGCAACTACTGGCGTTGGCTGAAAAAGAAACTCAACGGCAACGGTGAGGAAGTAGTGAGCGTCACTCACGACTTCAAATTCGAGGCCCCCGACGGCAAAATGCGACTGGCTGACACCCTCGATGACAATGCTGTCAAGGCTCTTGCAAGACACTATCCAAACAATCGCGCCAATAAATTCCTTGACTGGTTTACTTATAGTGACAATACCATCGACGGACAAAGCCGCAAAAAGGCGTACTCACTCTTTGAAAGCGGACTGCTCGACACGCTTGAGCCGGGTAGCATAAAATGCCTGCAACAGATTCATGCCTACCTCTTTGGCGGACTGTATGACTTTGCCGGACAAATACGAACGAAGAACATCTCAAAAGGTGGGTTCAACTTTGCCAACGCTTTGCACTTCCCGCTCATCTTAAAGAACATAGAGATGATGCCGGAGCGTACCTTCGACGAGATTACCGACAAGTATGTGGAGATGAACGTGGCACATCCCTTCATGGAAGGCAACGGCCGCAGCACCCGCATTTGGCTTGACCTTATATTCAAAAAAAATCTCAAACGTTGCGTGGATTGGAGTAGGATAGACAAGAACGAATATCTTGAAGCCATGCGCAGAAGCATAGTGGACAGCGAACCGATAAAGCGATTGCTGAAAGATGCCCTGACGGATAAAATAAACGACCGTGAGACTTTTATGAAAGGTATTGACTACTCCTATTATTATGAGCAACAGGATTAATTGTCAAAACGAAATGTACGCATGAAACAAAAAATAAGTATATTTGCAAAAACAACCTCCGAAATATGAAAAATGCTGCAAAGACTGACGTTGCCGTACTGCTGCTCTTCTTCAACCGACCCGAACCGTTCAGGCTCGTATTTGAAGAGGTGAAGAAAGCACGACCCTCACGGCTCTTCCTCTATCAGGACGGCGCACGCGGAGAACGTGACGTGCCGGGAATAGAGGCTTGTAGGAAAATTGCCGAGGATATAGACTGGGAGTGCGAGGTACACAGAATGTACCAGACACGCAACTACGGATGCGACCCTTCGGAATATATATCGCAAAAGTGGGCTTTCTCTATCGTGGACAAATGTATAGTGCTCGAAGACGACGACGTGCCGTCGCAGTCGTTCTTCCCCTTCTGCAAGGAGATGCTCGACAGATATGAGAACGATGAACGCATAACGATGATTGCGGGATTCAACATAGACGAGGTGACGCCCGACACACCATACGACTACTTCTTCACGTCGGCTTTCTCTATCTGGGGATGGGCTTCGTGGCGCAGGGTGATAGACCAATGGGACGGAAAATACTCGTTCCTCGACGACGAATATAACATGAAGCAGCTCGAGGCTCTCATCAGAAAAAGGGGGTACAAGAAGAATATGACACGAATGTTCCGCGACCACCGCGACACAGGAAAGGAATATTACGAATCGATATTCTGGGCGGCTACGCTCTTCAACTCGGGACTTGCCATCATGCCGTCGAAAAACCTTATAAACAACGTGGGCATGATAGCAGAATCTACTCACTACAGCGCATCACTAAACACCACTCCGCGACGGCTGCGACGCATATACACCATGAAACGGCACGAACTGGACTTCCCGCTGCGACATCCGCGCTACGTGATAGAGAACGTGGGCTATCTGGACAGGCTCTACAAAACCTACGCATGGAACCATCCGTGGATAAAAATAGGATATTCGCTCGAAGAACTGTGGCTCAACCTGATACGCGGCAACTTCGGCGTGATTTTCAAGTCGCTGCGACGAAGAATTAACAAGTGGCTGGGCAGGGATAAGTTCAAGTAAGAGGCTTCAGTAGAGGACAATGCGGCGCACAAGGTCTGACACGTCGGTAACGTTGATTCTGCCGTCCTTGTTTACGTCGGCATTCTCCTTTTTTATTTTGTTGCTGTTTCTTGTTACTATATACCGGCAGAGCGCCACCACATCCGAAATGTCAAGGCGTCCGTTGTCGTCTACATCGCCTGCACCATCCTCCCCCGGTGTTATTATAGGGTCGGGCTCCAGCTTCAGTATTCCCTTGCCTATCACGTTATTGCCGCCGGCATCGGTGGTAACGGTCACGGCGTAGTTGAGCGCAATGGTGGGCGTGAGGAATATCTCCACATCTGCCGTACCGCCTGCCGGTATGGCTGCTCCCGTCTTCATGATGAGTGTCTTCGACGATGCCTGCACAGGGTCGGCAAAGATGTAAAGCATGCCGTTATACTCATCGCCGGCGTTGCTTACGGTAGCCGTTATGCGCTGGCAGACGTCCACCTCGGGCTCCGCGGGCATCAGCATGCGCGGCACAGTGAGCTGCTGCGTGGGATGCAGCTCGTAAGTACGGGCACCCGAAGCATCGACGCTTACCTTGACATAGTTGCGCCTGCCCTCCGTGGTGAGGTTCTGCTTCAGTACTTCTCCGTATATGAACAGACGGTAGTCTCCCTCCGTAAGGCTGAAGGGGTCGAGAATGTCGTTCATGTTCATCTCCACACTGTTCCATCCGTAGCCGGGCTTCAGCGTCACGTTGCTGTATCTCGCAAACTCCGTCTCCTGCACATTGCCGGCGGCATCCTCGCACAGCGCACCTATATGGTAGCTGCACGTCGCCTCTGTATTGTTCCACATGCCGAACGAGAGGTAACCGTCAGCAAGCGAGAAGTTCTCGAACGAGAGACTTCCGGCGTAAGTGTCTGCAGGTATGTCGGCAGAGGCTCCGCTCTTCTGTATGCCTATCACGGCCTTCTGCGAGAAGCTGTAGCCGTCGGCACTCGTGCCGGCTCCGGCACCGTCGGTGCTGTAGGGATTGAGCACAGAGATGGCGTAATAGCCGTCAGCTTCGCCCGACCAGCCCCAGTTTACATGGAAGTAGGCTGTCTCGTCGCCCTCATATCCGTCTATTACAAAGCAGTGGGCGCCGCCTGTGGACTGACCGAAATATATTACCGGACGGCCATTTTCAAGTTCCTTGAGCAGCAGGGCGTTCCATTCGGCTATGGTGTAGTTGCTGCGCGTGGCCTGATGCAGACGGCTGTCGTAGTCGAAATATGTCTTCAGGGCTATGGCTATGTCGGGACAATAAGCCAGGGAGCCGCCCTGTGCGAAGGTTCCATAATCCATGCTCACCGCCGCTCCGCAATACTTCATCAGCCGTGCCACGGCATCAGCCTGACTGTCGGTGCAGCCTCCGCTGTAGTCGGTGAGCATCATGTCCCAGTCTATCGCCGTACCGGCGGCAACGCCCTCCACGTTGAGACGTAGCGAAGTGGTGGTGTACGCGGGTATGTCGGTGGTGATGGCGGCAGGATGGCGATGATGATAGAGCACCTGTGCCATTGCCGTTGCCACGCAGCCGGTACAACAGCGGGTGTAGCCGTAGGAGGGGCACATGTTCCAGTAGGGTGCTGTCTGGTCCCACTTCGTGGCAAGAAGGGGCGATACGAATGCCGTCTTCAGCACGGGCTGCACGCCATCGGCATCGGTCTCGGTGGCGGCGGAGGGGACACTGTCACTGCCGAGGGCTTCTATGCAGTCGGCATAATACTGCAGCCACGCCCTCATGTTGTCGGGCATGGCAGCGGCATCGAAGCTGCCCTGTGTGGAATAAGCAAGTATGGGAAGTGTGCGGTCGTCGCCCGATACTATCACGTAACCCTTGCCGCCATCGGCATTGAACACGTAATAGCTTGCCGCATTCTGCGCGGCTGACATCTTTTGTGGTGCGGAATATGCCGGCAAGGCTGTCGGGGCAACGCTCATGCCCCTGCTACTCATGAAACGGCGTGCTGCCAGCAATGCCTCTGCACGCGGAACAATGCCTGCCGTAGCTGTAACGTAACTGATGACTGCAAGGAAAAGGAATATCTTTCTTATCATTTTGTATCGTAAAAAGTCCGGATAGAATGCATTGCCAAAGCCGGAAAGGCATGCCTCGCCGACCTTTTCGCCTGCAAATTTAATACTTTTCGGGATTATTCCGCAAAAAAACAATATTAAACGACCTATTTGGGCTAAGCCAAAATCTGTCATCAGGCTGTTATGTGCGGTTTGATAAAAAAACGGCTCCGCAGACACGGAAATGTGCTACGGAGCCGTTGCTGTTAATATAGGTAGTCAGTGTTATTTCACTACCACTTTCTTGCCGTTGATGATGTAGAGACCACGGGCAAGTGAGTTCATGTCGGTAGCCTGAACGCGGCGACCATCGATGGTATATACTGCACCCTTCAGCTTGTTGGCAGCCTTTTCGGCTTCTACTGCCTCGATGGCGGTAGGCTCAACAAAGTTGAATGCCAGCGAAGACAATGCGCTGCTGTTTATCACCGAAGGACCGGTAAGAGCGAGGTAGGCACGGAAAGGATAGAACCAGCAGTCTGTTCCCACCTTGAAGAAGTTTCCGGTACGCATGCTGTAAGCGTAGTACACCGTCGTCGATGTGGAGCTTATCACCGTATAGTCGTACACGCCGTGCATCGACATGTTGCCGGCTGCCACGACATTGGTGGTAGCTGTAGGGCTTACGCTGATGTTGGTAAGGTTGTCAAAGGGCTTGCACGACTGCGCAACGGGACGGATGAAGTAAGGAGTGTTGGCTTCGAACGACTCTGTGAGAGCGTAGGAAACAACACCGTCTTCTTCGTTATAGTCGGAGAGCTTCACAATCTTTACACCACGGTCGGTGATAGACTGCAGCTGCTCTGCGCTAAGGCTGACGGGAAGCATCACCGAGCTCCAGAGATCGGCACTGAAGGTACGGTTGAAGGTAAACTTCTCTGCCGTTGCCGTATAACCGGCAGGCATCTCGAATGTCTGTGTCTCGGGATAGAGCACGAGATTGGCGCATACGGCTGTCATAGTCTCTTCATTGAGCACAAAGACGTTTTCGGTGTTGGCTACCTTGCCCGCCGCTGAAGCGAAGATGAGGGCATTGGGGTTCTTAGGAGTCAGACTTGAATGACCTGTAGACGTCATCTTGGTAATGTCGATAGATACCACGCGGTCGTTTGATGCCAGAAGCTCGTTGAGCTCTCTGAAGTCGTTGGTACCTACGGCACCGCACACCTTAACCTTATTGCCCTGTGCGTCGAAGCAGTTGAGGGTGTTGTCGTTGATGATTCCCTCGGGATAGACGCTCTGTGGAACGCCGGCCTCGTCTATGTAGCTCAACACCTGGTTGGTGAGGTTGGCACGGAAGGTGGCAGCCTCGTCGGGTGTAGAACCTAAGGCGGGTGTCAGTGCCACAAATATCACATTGCCTGATGTGCCCTGTATGAGGGCGTTGTCAGCAGAGTAGATAACCACACGGAGTGTGCCGTTGCTGCGCTTGCCCAACGTGCATGTGTGGGTGGTTGTTGTCTCGCCGAGCACTGTGGTCTGAAGGCGCGATGTCACCTTGTAGGCATAGCCGAGACCCGCTGTGGTATACTGGAATGTCTCGGGAACGGCGATATCGCACTGCAATGCCGTGATGGGCAGAGTAGGATTCTCAAGACCGATGTTCACTCCCCATGAAGAGGTAGCGGCATCATAATAGATATCGGATATGGTAAGTGTCTCCGATGATGCTGCACGGCACAGTCCTGTCAATGCCAGCAGGCAAATTATTGCTAAAAACTTTTTCATAATCAGTATTCTCTTTTTATTATTCAATTAAGCGGCGAACAATCTCGATGGCATCGGTAACGTTGATGCGACCGTCTCCGTTTACATCAGCATTCTGCTTGTTTATAGCGGAGCTTACGCCGGTTGAAATGTAGTTTACTACTGTTACAACGTCAGAAATATCTACAACGCCGTTGCCGTCAGCATCGCCCTGACCGGACTCGCCGGGAGCAACAGAACTTGTAATGGTGAAACTGAACGAAGCAAAAGCCTCTTCTGCGTCACCTGCATAGAGATAGAACGTGTACTTGCCTACAGTTGCAAAGTTGAGAGGCAGGGTCAGCGGTGCGCTTTCGTCCTCTGCAAGTGTGTAAGGATATGAGTTGAGAAGTGTCTTTGTGCTCGATGCAGCGCCGACAGTATAGTAAACATTTACATTGTCGCTGAATGAGCCTCCGGTACTGGTTATAGTCATGGAAACCTCAAAGTCTGTACCGGTGGTGATGCTCGACGGAATGTTCAGATTGCTTACCGACAGACTTGCTGCAGGCTGGGGAGCAGGCTCGCTCACGGTAATGTCAAATGTATAGAAAGCGTCTCCGGCTGTCACTTCGTTTGACGGTTTTCCTGCAAACAGATAGAGCTTATAGTCTCCGGCATTTTCCAATGTAGATGTGATTTCGAGAGTGCCGGTAGCCGAAGCCTCGATTTCGATTGTATTCTTTGTAAGGTCTGTCAGTGTCACGCCACCGTCGGTAGAATATTTCACAAAGATAGTGTCGGCAAAATTATCGCCGTTATTCTTTATAGGCACACTGATGTTGAACTGCTCGTTGGCTACAATGCTGACAGGAATAGTCGGAGTGCCATCTACTGACAGATCAACAACCGGTTCCGGTTCCGGATCCGGGTCTGCAACCATCTTCAGTACACCTGATCCTATAACGTTGTTGCCCGCCACATCGGTAGAGATGATAATGTTGTAGTTCTCTGCAACGGTAGGAGTTACGTAGATCTCTATTTCGACAGTTCCACCGGCAGGAATGGCTGCGCCGGACTGCATAACTAATGTCCTTGTAGAAGCAGAAACAGGATCGGCAAATACATAAAGCATATCATTATATTCATCGCCGTTGTTCTGAATCTTGGCCTTCAGCCACTGAGATCTATCAACAGTGGGGAGCTCGGCAGGCTGCGGTATTTCAACCAGAGACAATATCTTTGTAGGATGGAGTACACATGTCATGTTACTGTTTTCGTCAACAGTAACCTCTACATAAATACGACGTCCCTCTGTGGTAAGGCTCTCTACTGACTTCTCACCATAGAGATACAGTTTATATGTTCCCGCCTCCTCAGATTTCATAAAACTGAGGTCACACTCATAATCATTACATCCATATCCAGAAAGTAATTCTCCTGATACAAAAGGGTGATCAATAGTATTTCCATTATTGTCATCTATTAAAAATCCTAAACAGAATACAGCATCCTGTCCCGTCATATTCCAGAAATCGAACGAAAGTACATCTCCCGTGAGATTGATATCCTCGAAAGAAAGTGAATTACGATATACCTCAGGCGTGATAGATTCGGTTGAACCTTTCTTCTGAACACCTATTATTGCATCTTGACTGGCTGTAAAACCATCACTGCTACTACTTGCTCCTGCACCTATAGTGCTATAAGGATTAAGTACAGATATGGCAAAGTATCCGTTTGCAAGTCCGCTCCAGCCCCAGTTTACATGGAAATAGCCGGTCTCGTCACCTTCATAACCGTCGATGACAAAGCTGTGTCCGCCTCCGGAAGACTGTCCGCTATAAACTATCGGACGTCCTTTGCTAAGCTCGGAGAGAAGAAGCGAGTTCCACTCGGCAATACTGTAATTACCACGTTGTGCACAATATAGATTCTCATCGTAATCGAAATATTCCTTCAATGCTTTTGCTACATCCATATTATAAGCACCAGAACCTCCGTCACTACCAATACCATAATTCATTTTCAAAGAGGTACCGCAATAAAGCATTAAATTGGCAACAGCCTGAGCTTGTTCGTCGGTGTATGACTTTGATAAAGAAGAACCATTATTATCATAATATCCGCCATAAGCTTCTAACATATTCTCCCAATCTATCGCTGTACCGGCAGGGATTGCAGACATAGAAATGCCATGATTTAACGTTGTATATGCGGGAATCTCGGCTGTAGTAGCTGCGGGCCACTTGTGATAATTCATAACCTGTGCCATTGACGTGGCAACACAACCGGTATAGCACTGCTCTGAATTCCAAACAGGACAATAGTTCCAATAAGGTGTACTCTGATCCCAATACGTCTTAATGAGCGGCTCAATAGGATCTACAGAAAGGGCTGATATCTTTCCAAAGCCATTGTTCCCTGCTGTGCTGCTTGCGGCAGGCACATCCTTGAGGGCTGCAATCTCGTCGGCATAAGACTGCAACCACGCCTTCATGTTGGAAGGTATGTTGGAAGAATCGAAAGTGCCATTGAGAGAGTAACCGAGAACGGGAATTGTACGGTCGTCACCCGACACGATAACATAACCCTTGCCGCCATCGGCATTGAACACATAGTAACTTGCGGCATCCTTTGCGGCGTTTTTCAGCGGAGCCGAAAATGACGGTACAGACGCCTTGATGCTCTTGCCTTTGCCTTGCATAAAGGCCTTGGCTGTCTGCAGCGCTGTCGAGCGGCTCACCTGGTCGGCGAATGCTGAAATGCAGCAGAAAAGAGCGAGAATAAGTAAATACCTGTTTCTCATTTTTGTTATTATTATAGTGTATTGATTAATTGTTTTGCCTGTTTAAATTTTGCGTCAGGGAATGGAAGCGTTGTAAAGACGCTTCTTTCCGGATAGCAGAGCCACATCGGTCTCGGTGGGCTCCGGTCTCTCTACCACAAGGTCGGTACTGGAATAGGTACGTCGCTTGAACGTTATCTCGAATGAGAGCGGACTGGCTGCGGGTATTGCCTGCGGCGGCACAATAGCATTGCACACACGCTCCACAACCGTACCCGAACCGGCATTTATTCCTTTAATCCTGGCTATGACGACAGCATCGGTGTTCTCGCCAATATCGTTGCCGAAAACGGCACCGGTAAACTCGGCATTTTCGTAAGCTCTTGACGAGAGCAACGGCATGAGGTTGGCTGTACGCCTTACGTTTTTCAGTTTCACGATGATACTGTCGGAACGGTATTTCTTTTCGTTGTTTATCTTCAGGTTCAGTTGTATGTTGGACATAACATGGCGGAAGGTAAGGCTGACAGCCTGTCCTATGGATGTACGCATGGGATTACCCTGCGACGGCACAGCCATAAGCACGTCGCTTGCCTGCATTTCGCTCTCTGCACTCTGGTCGGCAGCTACCTGCAGCAGCATGCCCGAAGTAAGATTATCAATGGTAACACCTTCCTTATAAGGAGCGTAGGCGATGATTGCCACGCTTTCGGAAACCAAAACGGGATAGATGAAGTCGAGACCGTCGGTGCGTTGCAGCGAACCGTCAGCAGCTATCGTTGCCTTTACGTTCTCGTAGATGTATTTTCCTGTTCTGTATGCGTCGTCAATGAGCCTCTGTGCCTCGGAATCGTAAACGCCGGATGGCGGCGTAACGGGTTCTGCGGGTGCCGACGGATTGTTGAGATAGTCGGCAGCGGTGAGAATGAACACGCCTACCTGGGTGCCTTCCGCAAACTCGCTGTTCTGGAAGTCGGTGCCCATGGCTCGCGTTGCGGGCTCCGCCGGATCTGCCACAAGCCCGCCATCAACGGAGAGACTTATCTTCCTCACCGTCAATAGCTCACCTGCCACGACGTCATCGCCCTCATCGACATTGTCGGAACACGCCACAAGGGCTGCCGCCGCGACAATCATTGCCAGAGTTTTCTTTATCTTATATATATTCATGTTTGTTTCCTGTTCAGAGACTTACCAATGTCTGTTTCGTTATAAGCGCATTCTCTTGCGATAAACCGAATTGTTCATAAGTTGTAAATACAGTTTGTGTTCAGGGTTAATCTGTCCCATCATCTTGTAATATTTAGCCAGCCCTGCATAGTCATCAATCTGTATACAATAACCCATCATATACTGGACAGCAAGCTCAAGACGAGCTCTGTCCGTTTTGCTCATATCTGCTGCTATAGGTATCAAATCTATCAATGTCATAGCATCTGTCTCCGCAAAGCCCAATGGTGTTCCCTTTTCAACATAGTATAATCCAGTACGTATCCTAAAATAGTAGGCAAGTGAGGCATTTTTCGGCGATATCTCGGCAATCATCCCATAAGCATCGTAGGCTTTCTTATAAGTCTCTATTTGCGCCTCACCCATTTCCACCTCTGCCTGCGTCTCATAATATTTGGCAAGTTGCAAGGCATCGTTTGCTTCCGGCGTTCCCTGCTCCTTGCGATAGTCTATCAAAGCCTGCTGCATCTCAATAGCTTTATCCGTGAAGCCCATCTCGTTATAATCATTAGCTATAGCTTCCATTGCATTGCCCTTCAATTTCGGTATCTGCTTCACCGCATTATTATAAGTATCATCACTCTTGAAGTCAGAACGGTTATATACAATGTCTATGGCTGCCTGGTATTTTGCAATTGCATCCTTATAGCGTTTCTTTCCATCGTAAGCCTGAGCATAATATATATAATCGGCCTGTGTGATTTCAGCACTGTCCGACTTAAAAAGCATTTCAGCCCGTTCCAATGCGGCATCGTAGTTCTTGAGGTTGAAACTGTTACGCAAAGCAAGGCGGTTGAGCTGTTCGTCAGTGGGGAACTTTGCCAAAGCCATTATCAGGACGGAATCTGCCTTGTCATACAGTTTTCCTACACGGAGATAGGTGGCATACAGCACAAAGTTTCCTTTAGCCATCTGCGCCATGTCCGCCTTTCCGAAACATTCAACAACCTTTTCTATATTCCGTTCGGCATCGTAGATTTGTGCCGCCTCAATATAAACGGGATAGTCAGGGACATGATTTAGAATGGTCTTCAGCTTTTCTACAGCTGCATCGGGATCTGTCTTCGCAAGGAATTTTGTATAGCCCACATAGCCTTCGGGATTCTTAGGGTCGGCTTCTATTGCCTTGTCAAACCATGAGAATGCCGTAAGAGAATCTTCATGAGAGCGTGCCCAATCCTTATATATCGTTGCTTTCATTACATAAGCAGGCACATACTTATTGTCGATGGAGAGAGCCTTGTCTACATACTTGAACGCCATGATACTGTCGCTGGCATCGTTAAAATGACGCGAAATGCCAACCATGACATAAGGGCTCTTCTTAAATTTAGGCATTATGTCTCGTTCTATAAAAGCGTCCAGCTCCGCACGACCATGTTTCCCTATACACGGACGGATGGCTCTTACCGTTGCTTCCTCTTCGGGTGTCTGCGCATCTGCCGGAGTAAAGGCAAGCGCGGCAAACAATATAGCTATATATAGTCTTAGTTTCATCATCATTTCAATTAAAATCTATATTGAGCACCTATGTTAAAGGTCTCAATGTGGGTTATCTTCAGCTGTTCTATTCCCTCAAGATGCGTATCTCCCGTAAGATATACAGTCGGAGAGAAGTATAATGAGATGTTTGGCAGGATGTTGGCAGTGAGCTTAAAGCCTCCATGCATACCCATCTTTGTCGATGCTTTAGCTTCTTCTGCCTGCCTTACTTCATGAAATTCCTGCAAGCGTTCGTTCTTGTCTAACGATGCCGTCTCGCCGAAAAGAATTGTCATGGTGGGACCTATATAAAAACTCAACTCAAAGAACCTGTCGGGACGGTAACCGTCGCATAGCGTGGTGAGGTTTACGAGGTAACTTAACGACGCAAGACCCATGAAATAGCGGTGATTCCACAAGCCTTTCCTGTCGATGGCAGAATAGGCATCGTCTACATTTGTCATGTTGTAGTCTATGAAATCGGTCATTCCCGTCACTGCTATCGAAGCATATTCGAACGAGAGGCGCGCCGCAGAGATGGCATTGAAATGATATTCGGCGAAGCCGGCGAAGTTGTAAGGCATTCCGCCCTGCACGTTATCGTAGCCTCCCTTTGTCTGCATAAGGTTTGTTCCGGCGCCCACTCCGACAACGACACGCGTTTCCTCGCCCTCGTTCTCGTAGCTGTCATGACGGCGGAAGCGCTTGCCGCGTGTAGTAACAGTGAAACCGGCATTTACAGAGTAGCAATTCTCGGAGAAGCGCTTGTTCCAATCGACATTTCTGTAAGGTATCTTGTAAACGAAATGGTCATAACGAGGCTCTATGAAGAACTGCAGGCCCGGCGAGATGGTGGCAGAAAGATGCACACCGCCCGAATAGGACTCTGTGCGGCAGGCAAGGTGTACGCCATACTGATACTTCATCAGTCTGCCTATGCCGATACCGCCGAAGAAATAGCCGCCAAAGGTACGGTCCCAATCGTAATTGTGGTCGAAGCCCAATGGATTGATAAGGGCTTCCACCCTGCCGCCAAAATGAATGGTATTGTAATGGCGCTCATATTCGGGATGATAGGGTGAGGGCTGCTCGGGAATGATATTCTTCATCCATTTACCGCTCGCACTGAATGCCGAGGCACGCACTCCGATGACGGGCGAGAACCATCGTCCTACCGATACTGTGGCACTGCTTCCCATTGCCTCGGTGGTGCCGAGAACCGGTGAATCGAAAAAGCTCAAGCCGTTGGAGGCCTCGAAGAACCAAGGCTGACGCCACGATTGTGGCACGGAGTCGGCATTGAGATAATTTTTCTCGTTTGTTCTGCCAAGCAGTCGTGCCCTCGATTCCTTCGAGAGATTATTGTGAATATAGTATATGAAGTTTATGTTGGCACCATAAAACATATCAACCTTGCGCCAGTTGCGGTTTTCGCTGAGGTCAGTCTGGTCTGTGCCTGCGCCGAAGTAAGGCTCGATATTGATGTAACCCTGCGGACCTGTAAAGAAGCGCAGCTGCAAACCGGCATGTGCTTCAAAGGCTGTTCCGCTACGTCCGTCTTTTCCGAACTTTGCATATTGCGCTCCCACACCCAGGATGGTGGAGAGGTCGAGCAGGCGCGACGGATTGTAGCCGCTGAAATAAGATGATAATCCGAAAAGATGGTCTGCCTTCACACCTGCCTTATAGAAGAAGATGTCCTTATCGCGCTGGAAGCCGAAGCCGCCGTTGAGGGTGAGGCGTGCGGAATGAAGACGGTTGAATTGTTTGCCCACTCCGATGTGGAATGTGGTGAGCGGATCGAAATGATAATTCTTGCCGGGCGGCACTATCATCTCCGCGCCGATACCGGCCTGGAGGAACAGATGGTCGTCCCATTTCTTCGTGAAAGTCTCACCGTTTTCAAGATATCGCTTGCCGAGCAGTTCCGACATGGCATCAAGACCTACAGCCTTGTTCTTGCGCGACTTACCGATAGTGTCGTTACCTATTTCCGACTCGTCTTCAGGGATGTACAATGTATCAGCAACTGCCGTGCTCTCCATGTGGGAGGCAGAGGCTGTGAGTGCCGGACGTGCAACGGCGGCAGTAGCCACAGCTAAGGCAATAACCGATATTGTGAGTACGTATCTCATTTTGCGTTTCCGTTTTCGTTCTTTGTTTCGTTGGCGTTAGCGTCTTTTGCTTCGCTGCCACCTGCGCTGGCGTCTGTTGTTTCGTTTCCGTCGGCGTTGGCATCTGCTGCCTTGCTGGCTTCTGTTGCTTCGCTGCCGCCCTCATCTTCATATTCTTCAGGCATGAGCTCTCGGCGACGGCGGTCGTCACGCTCCTTCAACAGCTTGAACACCTCTTCGTATCCGGCGAAATCTTTCTTCAGATACTTATATTTCTTGCGCAAGTCTTCATCAATATGTCCTTCGTTGTAGTACAGTCCCTTGAACGACGGCGATATCTGGAAGCTGTGATGGAAATATGCAAGGTAGTGCCTTATGCCGCTGATGTTCACCGGTTCCTTTTCTGCCTCGTTCTTGTGGGCTTCCAAATATTCTTTCTTCTTCTTCTCATATTCCTCAAAAGCAGAGTAGTTCTTCATCATCAAGGTATTTTCCTCTGCTTGCGTCAGTATCTTGAAAGAGTTTTCCTCTTCGGGATAGAACTCGTCGAGCGAGGGCTGCGTCTCTGCCTTTTCCTTCCATAGCACGCCTTTCAGATACCATTTCTTCGGATTAGAATCTTCCATACGGTTTATCAGGTCGTCGGTATCTTCAAACGAGACGCGCCAATCGGGTGTTTCTGTTAAAAGAATTGCCTTGTTTTCCGGACTGGAGTTGAGCACATACTCTTTGGCTTTGATGAAGTCGGGGTTCTGCTCGTCGTTGCCGTAATAGTTTTTCAGGTTCATGAACATCTCGAGCTTATCCAGTCCCACCGGCGTTTTCCCATAGTCTTTAAGCCATGAGATATATTCCTGTGCCTTGGCAAACTTCTGCAGCTGATAATAGTTCATGGCCTGTGCTACGATGATGTCCTGACGGTTCATCTTGAAAGCCTCACCATACATGTTCTTGTTGATGTCTATGCCGAGCGAGTCGTCGATGAGAGGCTTGAGCAATAGCGTGTCGGGCTCTCCGTTACGCTGCTTCAATCGCGCCATCTTGTAATATACGTAAGGAGTTATCTTCTCTCCGTACAAGGCATCGATGGGTTTTTCTTTCAGCCAGTTGTATGCCATCATGGTTAAGGTGTCGAGTTCGAGAGAATCTTCCATCGTAGCGTAGATGTTGTAGTAGTCACCGCTCGAAAGTTTTTCCTTGCCTTCCAGATAGATATGCTTCTTTTTGTAATAAGCCGCCACAGCCTCGTGCGGCTCCATCACATGTTGAACTATAACCTGATACGTAAATTTCATCATACGCATCCTGTTTATGATGGGCACCACCGACGTTTCATAGAAAGGCAAAGCCCTTATTGCCGCATCGAGTGTCCCCTTGTTGGAGCCGTTGGCAGCTATCGCCTCTGTCACGGCGTTAGCTTCGTCGGGACGGCGTATGCGCATAAGTTCGGCTGCCACATCTTCCCATTTATATATCCTTGTCTGCACCGAAGGCTGCACTTTGCGCGGGAGATATGGCGAAATAAAATTCTTTGCAACGTTGGCACGCTTCTTCGCCAATTCCATGTTCGTCTTCTCGCTTCCTTCCGGTGATGACGTTCCGATGATTACAGGATTCGTAAGATCACTTCCGTAGGCTTCAAGCTCCTTGATAAGGCGCCGGCGTTCCACATCGTTGATGGAGTCGTCGGTAAGTATGTCCTTACCCTGAAAAAAGACAAGATTAAGGTCAGTCTGCTTATTGTCCGTCACTATGTCTGCTATCTCCTTGAATTCTTCGGTAAGCGTCATTTCGGGTATTGCCACGGAGAAGTCAAGGAACTTGAACGGACGGATGCGCAGGCACGAGCCGCCCACTACAGATTCAAAATAGACATGATGATAGTCTTCTATGGCATATCGCGTAGGACCCTTGTAAGAGCGTCTCTTGTCCGGCTTCTCATAAACGATTGTTGTGTCGATAAATCCGGGAATGCCTCCAGCCACGTACGACTTCGCGAGCTTGTCGTTCTTCTCGTAGTCGAAGCACATGCGCTTGTCCTGCAGGTCATGATATTCTTCCTCCTCATACACCAGCGGGCAACAGTAGTCTACAGTATCTTCTGTAAGACAATCCACGGCGTAGGTTTGCAGAATAAGTCGCGACGATTCCTTTACATAGTCTCTGTCTATAGGTATCTGTACGCGGAACTGCTCCATGCCGTTGTCGGTCTCCACGATGGTTGTTCTGGGTTTCAGTTTGCGCTGACCTGTAGCCTGTGCTCCTTTCAGACGCTGCACATCAAACCTTACCTCATATTCTGTCTGTCCGCGCTTTATCTCCCTTATGGCTACCAGTCCGTCTTCTTCAGCCAGTATTACGACAGCCATGCCCGACATGATGTTTAAAGAAAATCGTCCGTTACCTTTCGATTCTCTTGATATCTTATATTCGCGGCGCACCTTTTCGATGTTTAACACCATCTTCAGCGGGTCGTTGCCGCTATTGGAAATGACGCGCTCCAGCTTGGCTTTCACTTCCTTTGCCTTGTCGATGTTGGCATAGAAAGAATATCTTACCTTGCCTTGCTCGTCCTCTCCCGTATGCTTATTGTGGAATATTACCTTGAAGTTTGCGTTGACGTTCTCCGCCTCTTGAGCGTGCAGCGTAAGCGGCATGACAAGCAGAGCCGACAGCCAGAAGACTGCCACCAACCATTTGTTTTTATTCAGTTCAAACTTCATATCAAATTTCCTATATATATAATAATGTATACTTGTCTTCTATTTCAGGATGTACGACACCGACACGCCAATCCTTGTAGGCAGCAGCGCGTAGCCGTTGGCGTTGGTGCGTTCCACGCCTCCTATCGAGTAGTCGAGGTCGTAGTTGTCGTTTACAAAATATTCCTTGTGGCGATATACTACCGCTCCAAATCCGGCATGACAATCTATATTCAGTCGGTGTGTGATGTTGAACACATAACCGAAGGTGGCTCCTATGCCGAAAGCCATTCCATCATATACCTTTCCTTTCCATGTTATGTCGTACGACACTCCCAAGGCGCCTGCACCCACGAAGAAGCTGTGCATGGGGCGTCCCGAGAAGAAGTATCTGTACTCCGGCTGTACTCCTACAATCTTTACGTCCTTACCCCACGGTTTCGAAGCAAAGAACGCGCTTATCCCGAACGTCGTACGTTCGCCCGTTACGAGTTCGAAGCCCACGTTCGGCATCATAAGCAGGTCGGTGGTGGCTTCGGTGCTCACAGCCACAAGCTGTGCATGGGCGGTACGCCATCCGAAGGTGGCAAGGATTATGAGGAGTATAAGTTTCTTCATCTTGTTTCTGTTGTTTTGTATTAAGCCGCAAGTTGCAACGTCTGTCTTATTGCTACAAGCGCTGCAGCTTGCGGCTGAGGGTATTAAAGCTCTATTCCTCCTATCGTGGAGTCATCGAGATCCCACGGTTCGAGGGTTGCGTTGAGTTTAATGTCTTGCGGTCCGTAAATTGTAAGTTTTACATTATACGATTTACCGGCTTCATAATCAGCCGAATTGCTCAATGCGATTGGGAACTCCGAAATGAACGTGCGACCTTGTCTGTCCTCAAGCACGATCTTTACGTAGTAAGTCGTGCCCGATGCCGGAACAGGAACAATGAAGCCCTGACCTACGGCAGTTTCTTTCGGTGTTACGCCGTCGTTGTCTACAGACTCCAACCAGTGTTTGGTTCCGAACACGGCGTCACCGGGATCGGTCATGTCAAGGTCTGCCTTCACTGCAGATTCTGACCAGTCGAAAGTTGCCACGCCCTCTTTATCCGGGTTGTTGTAATCGGCAACAAGCAATTCTCCTTGAGTAGGAACATCCAGCAGTGTGATGCTCTTCACTCCCATCGTCAGCGCCTTTGTGATGGTTCCATCGCCAGCTGCGCCGGGATAAGAAGTGAAAGTGATGCGCATCAGCACATGCTTGAATTTCATTTCCGGCACTTTGTCGACGTTTTCCGGCTGGCGGAAATATTTGGCGCTGTAGGCATACTGTTCAGCAGATTCTGCCTTTCCCCATATCACATCCTGTGTTCCATCGATGGTAAACTTGACCTTGCGCGTTGTCGATGTCTTTTCCAACATCGTTCCCGACGCATAAGGATAATATCCGTAGAACGAATAGTTGTACCAGCTGCCTATCGGGTAATAGTAGTCGATGGGTGCCTCGGGTGTCGAGCCATCCCACACGATGTTTGTCTCGATAGGAGTTGTCTTCTCAAGGTCTTCTGCAGCATATCCGTACTTAGCGTTGGCTTTCTCATTGTCGAGCCATGCGCTGAAGCTGGTGCTTTTACCACCGTTGTTGGTCAAGCCGGACTCTATTTGCTGCATCCAGTCGATGGGATGTTCTGTGGAGGTTGATTGATTTTGGTAACCGGTGGCAAGACAGAAGATTCCAACGCCATCCGCCTCAAACAGCCCGCCCGGGGTAGATTCTACCGAAGAGCGGGTGGCGTTTGAACGAGACGAAAGACGTATCTTGACATCGCTGTTCAGTCCCATGCCTGCCTCGATGTTTTCGCCTTCCGCGCCTTCGGAAGCGGCAACAAGCGCCTCCTCGTCAGAAGAACATCCGGCAAGCAGCGACAGTGCAGCAAAGCCAAGAATATAAAATCTTTTGTTCATACTACGATTCTGTTATAATTAGCTTTAAGCCTATTAACATTAAGGATTATTTCCACCTTCACCGTTTTCTTCGCCGGCACCGCCTGTATTTTCGCCGTTGGTGCCGTTGTCAATCTCCAGAGCGTCATCCTCAGGATCGATAGAAACGTTTCCACCATCTTCCCACGGAGTGAGAGTTGTGTTGATTTCGATCTTCTGCAGACCGTAAACAGTGATAGTTACGAGGTAAGATGTGCCCTTCTTGAAAGAAACTACCTGACCGTCAACCACGGGGAGAGTAATATTGCCCTCTATCTTGTAGATAACTTCGGCAGAATCTGCAGGAACATCTACACCTGTTTCTTCATCATAATATGCTTCTGTCTTCTGAACTTTCTGGCAGAGAGTAAGTCTTACAGGGAAGGTGTCGCACGGAGCGAGAAGAAGAGCCTCACCTACGGGAAGAGCTCCATTCTTGTGGAGAGTGATGTACTTTGCAACATTGCTTGGATCAACAAGAGTAGAATTTTCTGCAGTCCATACGTTAGGTACATCGATTGTAAGAGGAACGAGGTTGTTGTTCTGTCCGATTACTCCAACGTCGCGCTTCTTCAGGCTGAGGTACTTCTCTGTTGTTCCGCTCTCGGGGAACTCAACTACATTCTCTCTTTCCTGAATGTAAGAATCAGCATAAGCGATAACCATTTCACCCTCTGTAGCCGAACCTACGGCAACATCAACAACCTTTATTGATGATGCTACGGGATCGCCACCTGCAGCGTCTATCTCATCCTGTGTAGGCACAGTAGCGTCCTTTATTTCAAATGCCAGACGAGTGAGCTGATGCTTGAAGTTGAGGAACGGCTGTACGCCATTGCGTGCAGAGTAAGCAGAGAAGTAGTTGGTAGCCTTTGTTGCACCCAGCTTGTCAGCAAGCGAAACCTCGTCAGAAGGTGTTGCCTTGGCTGCCATTACATCCTGTGTACCGTCAATTGTAAAATCAACTTTGAAAGCCAATGTATCGCCCTCTGCTATTGCAGCACTTGATGCAGCTACATCTTCTGCTGTTGCAAGAACAGGAGCAGGACCAACTGTTACAGCATCGTCAAGGCGATAGCCCCAGAACTCAAAGTTGCCTGTGGTAGGATAGTACTTCACATTATGGTCTGTACGCACTGCCAATGTCTCACCCGGGTTTGTCTGGGTGTCAGGTGTCTGCATTTCAGTATTCTCGTAGATAATACCCTGCAGATCAGCGTCTGCACTTACAAACTGAGCGAGTGAGAGTTTAGGCTGTGCAGGACCGCACTTCTTGAACATGTAAACGTTCACCAGCTGACCCTGCCACTGGTTCTTTGCGATATCTGCAGGATCTGAAGCTGAAGCCACAGTACCTACAGTACCGGTACCACGGGTGGAAACCACCATCTTGTTTGACACGCCGATTTCAACGGGCACGAGCTCGCTACCATCCTCAACAGCGGGATTTGGACCTTCGGCACTGATAGTGTCGTCAGAAGAGCAGCTGCTCAGCAGCCCTGCTGCGAGAGCAAATGCGAAAATAAATGATTTTCTCATGTTGTTAAAAATTTAATTAATAAATAGAGTAAATTGAGTTTATTTGAATTGTTCTTTCAAAATGCTTTTTGTTTCAGAAGCCGTCCATCTCTCCCTCGTAGTCTTCGGCGTCGTCCACGAAGATGCCTCCGCCTCCGTCGTGCCACGGTTCAATGAACGCCGACACCTTTATGGCTTCGTAGCCGTAGATGGCAATGGTGATGGGATAGACGTAGCCTTTCTCGAACGTTCCCGTCTTGAGTTTCACCTTGTACGTAGACCTGCACAGCGTGCCGAGCTCATCCTTGTACACGGGCACGGTATTGCCTTCGGCGTCTGTCTCGAAGTGGTCTATGCGTGGCTGGTAGAACCACAGCACTATGGTATATTCGTCGGCAGTAGGCACCATGAGCGAACTGCCGAGGCGGTAGTAGCCGAGGTCTTTCTCTTCGGGTGCAAGCACACGCCATGAGTTATAGCTCCACTGTCTCTTTCCGTCCTGTTCTGCCTCGCTAAGTTTCACCGGTATAAATTCTGTTTCTGCCTGCAGTCCGTCCACGGAGCGTTCCTTCAGTCGCAGCGTGTCTACGTTTCCTCCTTCGGGAAAGTATGCTCCCACCTCGTCGGTATTGCGCGAAGCCACCACCAGGCGGCACGTCTTGTTGCACACCACTCCGATGGCAGCAATGGTTATTGCGTCAGCACCCTGGTCTCCCGGATAGGCTCTGAAGTTGAGTCGTGTGAGCTGGTGCTTCAGGTCCACCACGGGATATATGCCGCGGTGTGCGGCGTATGTAGAGAATCCGCCTATGTTGAGAATCTTCGTTATCTGATCTTCGGGAATGTCCTTCAGCATCTCGTTCGCCATAATATCTTCCCTTGTCTTGAACGGTGCGTAGCCGCTCATTATATCCTGCGAGCCGTCTATGTCGAACGTGTATGTCACACGCTCGTCGGTACGTTCGGGTGCAGGCAGTCCGTCTTTCATGTCCACGTAATAGGCGAAGAAGTCGTATGGCGACTCCTGATATATTTTGCTGAAGTATCGCATGTGTTCGTGCGTTGCGCTCTCCTCTTCTGTCATCATCATGTAGAGGTAGCCCAGCTGGTCGTAGCTGAAGCGCATGCGCATGCCGTGATATCCGTCGCCGTCGAGCAGACATTCCTTGCCGTTGTAGTAGTCGGTGCCGTTATATGCGTACCATCTCGAAGCGTCGTTGGTGAAGCGTGCATATTCGGTGATGCCCTGAGTATCCTTTCCTTTTCTGAAGGCATAGACATACACGTCCGATTTTTCATACAGATTGTCCCAATACGTGTCTCCATAGTTTCTGTCGAAAGGACCCGTACCCCTCGTTGCCGTGATATTGAAGATGTTGGGCTCGTTGATGAACACCATTAGCGGTGTTTCTTCCATTCCTTCAATTGCATACATTCCGTCTACGCTCGGCGTGGTATATTCTATACCGGGGTAAGAATCGGAACACGATGTAAGGGCTGCGGCGGCAGCCATTGCCATCATTGCTATATGCAGTCTGTATTTCATTATCATTCCTGTTTTATGATGATTCTTTGTACTTTTCTCCTTATATATATTATGGTGTCTCCGTTGCCCCTTTGCCTCATCAGATGTCGATGACCGGTGGTGCCACATTTTCACCGCACGGTTCCCATATATCGAGGCCGCCGTTGTTGTCGTTGTTCACCTTCACGTCTTGTCCGTCTATCACGATGTCCGCCTTGATGTCGAGCACTCCGTGTGTGCCGTTTCTTACGGCGTGTATTCCATCGGGCGTTACGGTCATGAGGTTGGCTTTGAGCATTGTGTTATAGAGGTTTATCTTTCCCTGTATCTTCTTTCTCGCGCGTCTGCCTTCACTGTCGGCTGTGCTGGTGAAGATGATGACCTGCAGGATGCCTGCACCCGTATTTGCCTTTGCGTCGGGGTTTCTTGTCAGTCCGGGCACGTCTATTGCTCCATGCAGTCGCAGAGCGTCGGGATTGGTGTCGCTGTCGGCGGTTTCCCAGTCGCTCCACTTTGTCTTTCCGTCGGGAATCATCCTGAACATCATCTTCGCCGTGTGCGATATGTCAAGATATCCGTTGGCAATGCTCACGCGACATGGCACTCCCGAAATGTCGCAGAGCACGGAGTCTACTCGGAATCCGCGGCGCGAGATGTCCTTGCCTATATTGAAGTAGATGTCTATGTGCTGCGTTATCGGCTGCGGTTCGAAGTGGCATGTCACTGTCGAGGCTTGTGGCACTTCCATCGATGCTATGGTGTCGTATGTCACCGGCGGCAGGTTGGGCTGCAGATACTGTGCGTAGGGGTTGTAGTCCTGCCAGTCTATGGTGGGCATGGTTAGTGCGGGATGCCCTTTATGGTACACCTTGTAGTTTACGCAGAGGTCGGTAAGCATCGTCTCGTTGGTTTCGTCCGCCACATAGTCCATCACTTCGTCGATGACGAGTTGTGAGTCGTCTTTGTTGAAGGTGATAAACTTATAAGCTCCTGTCGGTACGGGGAAGCGTTCGAGCCTTTCATCAGGTGACGAGCCGTTATAGACGTAATGTCCCGCGAAGTCATTACCGCTGACGGCAGCGAGCGAGCGCCGGCGGTTCACCACGCGGTATGCTATTACGTACATCGAGTCGGGGATGTCGCTCTCCTCATATCCGCTCCAGTCGTACTCGTATTTCAACAGTGCGTTGTGCGGATGGTTCTCTTCGTAACAGAGGTCCACATCTGTGGAACATGATGCAAGGAGCAGGGCACAGAGCATCAGCAGGATGAAAAGCATATTTCTATTCTTCATTTTCTGCCTCCTTTCCTTGTTCGTTGTTTTCTGCCGCTGGTGCTTCCTCCGGCTTAGCAGCCTCTTCTGAAGGTGCTTCCTCCGACTTAGCGGCCTCTTCCGCAGGTGCTTCTTCCTGCTTAGCGGCTTCTTCCGAAGGTGTTTCCTCCGACTGTGTCGAAGCCTCATCCGATGTCGGCGTCTCCTTTGGTTCTTCCGTCGGTGTAGGCGATTCCGTCGGCGGAGTTACCGCCTCGATGGACTGTTCCTCATTCGGGGTCTCGGCAGGCTTGTCCTTCTTGTTTTTCTTTGCAGCCTTGGCAGCCTCCTTTTCTGCAGCCTTGGCAGCCGCAGCCTCCTTCTTTTCACGCAGTTTGGCTTCTTTCAGAAGTTTTACGTCGGCAGCTTCCTGGGCAGCCTTCACGCGGCGCAGCGAATCGCTGGCGGCCTTCTTCACCTTCAGGATAGAGTCGTACTGCACCTGGAATTCTGCGCGTACAATAGATACAAGACTGTCGAGGTTTTGCTGGTTCATACGCTCTGTCTCCATGGCAGTGCGTATGCTATCCATGCGCTCACGGTAAACACTGTCGCAGTCGTAACGCCAGTGGTACCTCTTCGTAACAGGATACTTACCGAGACGATATACAAAGCCAAAGCGCAGGTCGCTGATCACCGGATGCTTCACGAGCGACCATCCCACCTGCTCGGTTACAGGGTAACAGTTGCTCTCCCGGTCGTGGCGGTAACGGTCGTATTTGGCATAAGATAAGCCCGCACTGATGCCCATCTCGAGGTCGAGGCTCGAGCCGTTTCTGAACACATAGAGTGGCTTCACGATGCCATAGGTTACGCCTGCCGTTATGGCAGAACCCTGATAACCGTCGCCGATAAGTTTAATGGAGAAATTATTGTAAGAAACGTAAAGCCCACGGTAATAAATAAAGTCCGGATGCTTTACGTTACGACGTCTGCAGGAAAACGCCTTGTCTATAAAACGTGTATGTGCCTGCACTTTATTGTCGTCTATCTCGCGCGTGCGCCAATAGTTGCGGAACTCGGCTCTGACACCCATCAGATTGTAGACAAGTCCCGGCTTGAAGGTATGGGATGTTTCCCAGTTGCCTCTCAAGTGCAGTCCTGCCGTCCATCTGTTCCAGTTTACGTTCTTTACATCGAACTCTATTCCTATATTTGGTATCAACGCCGTCCAGTCTACAAGGTTTGTCCGCAGCGATATGCGCTCTTTTATGGACAAAGTGTCTACTCTTAAGCGTCCGTCTGTGCCTTGTGATAGTGCCGCAAACGGAAACAGCATAATCATGAACAAACACAGAACACCTTTCACGATTTTCGATCTCATCAATTCTCTTGAATCAAATATAAAGTGCTTCACGAAGGGATGACCGATTAGTTTGTATACTCCCACGCCTTAAGCAATCTTCAGAATCTTTTATTTATCACGTTTTGTACGGCACAAAAGTAAGTATTTTTAAGAAAAACATTGTTTCCTTTTAGTTAATAATAATTAATCGGGGGGGGGTAATTCCATGCCTTTTAACAACTGTCTTGAGCGACTTTCATTTCGGAAAAAAGGCTTATTCTGCTCGCAAATCGGTATAATCTATACTATTTCGGGCTTTTTGTGTATGAATTTGTCGGAGAACGTTTTGCGATGTCTTCAACAATGTCATTCGCCCGCGTAATGTTGCTTTCGTCAGCCTACTACTTTGTGACGCAGGAAAACGTAGGTGGAGATGCCGAGCCTGTCGGAAATCATGCCGAAAGCCACACTTCCGGCAACGGCTGCAGCCACAGTGACTGCCATGAAGAGCATTCCGGAAGCGTCGATGCCCATAAGCAGAGGCTGATAAAGACGTGCCGCCGCCGTGAAAACAGGCGAGAAAAGGAGGATGATAAGGGTGTTGCGCCCGATAAAGAGACACAGACGCCGCATAAAGGGGCATACGGCACTGCCCTTAGCCTCAGCCTGCTCGCATACCTTATATATATATAGCATAAAACTCACGGCAAGGCATACCATCATGACGCCGCCGGCTGCAGACTTGTCGGTACAGGAGGGATGGCAGGCAAGAATGACAAAGGGAACGACAGCCAGTGGCGTGGGCTTGAAGAAGGCATCAAACGCCAGTCCGCTGCGCCGCAACGCCGCACCGGCAAGGAAGTAAAGGGAATTGACGAAGAAGCCGTTGTTATCAAGGCACAACGAGAAGCCATACAGCAGCAATGCCGAAACGATGAGCGTGCCTGAAGGCGAAAGGCGGGTCAGTCTGCCCACCATATACATCACACCGCCACATATTATCATGGTATGCAGATACCAGTAGGGTCCGATGGGGTGCAGGAGCAACGCGTCAAGCATCACCGCCGGTGTAAGCAGATCTATATGCTCGCGTATGGGCAGCACCGAAGCCATTGCCACATAGAGCATTTCCATGATGACATAAGGCTGGGCGAGGCGCAGCATCGACATGGCGAAAGCCTTTGCCGGCTTGCCGAAGCCCATAAGAAAACCCGATATGATGAGGAATGCCGGCATGTGGAACGTGTAGACGATGCTCTTGGCATACGGATAGCTGTCGCCGAATGCCGCTATGTGGAATGCCACCATCAAGATGATGCACACGCATTTCACAAAATCTATGCCGTCTATGCGTCCGCCGCCGTGTGTTACGTTGCTGCTCATGCCGTAAAAGGTGTGCTTATTCGTATCCGCCGTAGTTCTGCTGCTCGTCGTCGGCGCCGTTCATGTCGTCGTTCCTCTGCTGCTTCTTTTTCGAATTCATGTTGCCGAAGTTCCATGTGAGCGTGAAATTCACGCGCGGGTCGCGCCAGTTCTCCTGATATCGTGTGAAGCTCTCCGTCTCGGTGTAGTTTTTCCAGCGGCGGCTGTTGAACACGTCGCGCCAGTTGGCGGATAACGAGAACATCTTGTTGAGGAAAGTCTTTCGCAAACCGAGGTCAAGACTTGCGTTCGGCTTGCGGTAGCCCTGCGATATGACGCTGCGCGAGCGGTAGTTGCCTGTAGCCTGGAAAGAGATGTCGTAGGGCAGTATGACGCTTGCGAGCAGACGGGCATCCCACGAGAAGTTCTCGTCGGAGCGTCCGGTCACCATCTGGTCGCTGATTACGTAGCTGAAGCCGTCGAGCTTGTAGTAATAGGCATTGACTGTGGTGGTAAGGTCGAGGATTCTGAACAGTTTGTCTTTCAGAATAAGTTCCGCGCCAGCCGACTGGCTCTTTGCCACGTTCTCGTTTGTGGAGTACACCACATCGCCCACGGTGTATTTCACGCTCTGTATCACGTCGGTTGTGGGACGGTAGTACGTGCCGAACGAGAGGGTGTGGTTGGTCCACGTCTTCAGATAGTTGAGAGAAAAGGAGTTGGAGTATTCCGGCGTAAGTTCCGGATTACCGAACGATATCATCGAAGCGTCGCGTGTGTTCTTGAAACTGTTGAGCTGTCCGCCCCATGGGCGTCTCATTCTCCGCGTGTAGTTGAGCTGCAGCTGCGACGTCTCTGTGAGATTGTAGTTGAGGAAGAGGCTCGGGAAGAGCTGGAAATAGTCTTTCTCGAAGGGTTTTTCGCGCAGCGAGGCATCATGTTCCTGCTCGTATGTGTAGCTTTCCGTCTTCACCTTCCAGTATTCTCCGCGCAGTCCTGCCATGACGCCAAGCTTACCGAACTTCAGGTTCAGCGTGGTGTACAGGGCGTGTATGTCTATATCGTATATGAAGCGGTTGTAGAAGAGCCTGTCTTCCTGCAAGTTCTGCCCGTACCACGAGGTGTTGTCGAGCCACGATTCCTGCGGCGTGTTCTCGTGCGAGAAGCGTCCGTTGTAACCAGCCTCTATCTTTACCTTCTCCGAGAGTTTGTTTTCGTAGTCGAGTTTTGCCTCCCACGACCTGCTGTTTATGTACATCGGGCGATACTGGCAGGTGTATTCCGTAGGGCGTGCGGCGTCATTATAATAGATGGTGCTGTCGCGGTAGTAGTTCTCGTCGTCGTTGTTCCACTTGTCGAATGAAATGTTGAGGTCGAGCTTGTGCGTATCCGAGAAGTTGTGCTGGTAGTCGAACTCTCCGTGATACATTTTCATGTCGCCGTCGCCTGTGTTTCGTCTGAACATCATGTGGCTGTCGCCTGCCGCTCCGAGCGTTCCGTACCTGTATGGCGTGAGTGTCTCGCTGTCCCGGCTTCCCTGCATGGTCATTCCCGACAGCGATATGTCGTCTTTCTTTGTGGCGTGCCATGTCAGTCCGGCTCTTGCAAAGAGGTTTCCGCCCTTACTGTCGTTGTCGCTCTCGTAAGTCTGGTACGTGCCGGAGTTCTTGTATATCTGTTCGCTGCTTGCGCCTCCGCTTCTTTTACGCTTTCTGTAACCTATGTTGCCGTAGGCGTCGAGCAGTCCGCTGGAGTAGTTGATGCTGGCTCCGCCGTTCCATCCTCCGTTGGTGTTCACGCCTGTGCGCAACGAGCCGTAATAGCCCGCCTTTCTGTCGCGTTTCAGTATGATGTTTATTATTCCCGCCGAGCCTTCGGGACTATATTTTGCGCTCGGATTGTCTATAACCTCTATTCTCTCAATGCTTTCAGCCGGTATCTGCTGCAGAATCTCGGCGCGGTTGTCGGTAGTCAGTCCGCTTGCCTTGCCGTTTATCCACACCTCCACACTCGAATTGCCTCTGAGCGATATTTCTCCGTCGGTGGTTACCTCCACCGAAGGTATGTTTTCAAGCAGGTCGCTTGCCGATCCTCCTGCAGCAGCCAGCACCTGGTCTACGGTGAAAGTCTTTCTGTCCACCTCGAGCTTCATCTGCGAGCGTTGTCCTGTGACGGTCACCTCCTTCAGCGTCTTGTGGTCCTCGCCTATGTATAGGGCTCCGTAGGTAACGTTACGGTTCTTGTCGCTTATGGTGAAGTTTCGCACCACATTCTTATATCCCACGTACGACACGGTGAGCACATAACTGCCTTTGGCAAGTCCGCCTATGTTGAAATGTCCGTCGGCATCGGTGATTGACGCCTTCAACACCTTGTCGCTGCCCGAGACATTCACCTTCACGTTTACATATGGCAGGGCTTCTGCTGTCTGCTTGTCCATTACGCGTCCTTTCACAACACCCTGAGCAAAGGCAGATAAGGTAACTGCCCATAGTAAAAAACTTATTATCAATCGATTCATAACGCCTGTTTGACGATTCTTTTGGTCTATGGTTTAAGCCAAAACGTTCGTTATATTTAA
>CAMTJK010000004.1 GCA_947072805.1 uncultured Prevotella sp. | reverse complement strand
AAGCTATATCGCAATGCGCTCACGTACGTAACGGCAAACCGATGAAATGGTATTAGATCGCAAAACGCGTAACTTGCTGACTATCAGCGCTCCCTATTTGAGAGTAAAAACGCTCATTTTCGCGTCGTAGGTTACAAATCGAGATTTGGATGCCTATTAACACACGTTAAAGTCAAGATTTTTCATAAAAGTAAATAAATGTTATACGTATTGCAACGCATTTTTCAGCCTGCTGCTGTGAAATCTCATGGATTTTATTTACTTTTGCACGTAACCGCAGGCAATGCGCCATGAGGGGGCAGCACTCAGATAAGCTGAAATAACCAAGAACCAAAACCACAGGCAATAATGCGCCATAGCGACCTTGAGCGCGAACTGTCGCTCATACTGATGATGACGGAAAACCGCGAATATACGGTGCCGCAGATGTGCGACCGACTCGGAATATCGCGGCGGAGCTGTTATTACTATATCGACTTCCTGCGCGATGCCGGTTTTGTGGTGGAAAAGCACGGAGCCTGCTACAGTCTTGACAAGACCTCACCGTTCTTCATGAAGTTGCTGCGCAAGGTACACTTCACCGAAGACGAAGCCGTCACCATGCGCCGACTGCTCGACCGCGCCGACTCCGGAAGTCTGCAAATACAGCACCTGAAGCAGAAAATAGAACGCCTGTACGACCTCGACATACTCGAAAACGTGGCATCAAGAGAGCAGGAGGCACAAAACGTCTCGGTACTCTACGAAGCCATAAAGCTGAAGAGGCTGGTGGTGTTTCACCGCTACTCCTCGCCACACAGCAACACGCTCGGAGCAAGAGTGGTGGAGCCGTTCATGTTTCTTAATGGCAACAACGAGATAAGATGTTACGAGCCGAGAACGAAGACAAACAAGACATTCAAGATTTCGCGCATAGGCGAGGTGCAGATGCTTGCAGACGAATGGGAGCATGAAGACGCGCACAAGCGGCTGTTTACAGACATCTTCCTGTTCAGCGGAGAGCAGACAATGCCCGTGGAACTAAGGCTCGACCGCCTGGCAGGCAATCTGTTCAAGGAAGAGTTCCCAATGCACGCCGCCGACCTCAAAGCCGATGGCAACGACCGATGGAGACTGTGGCTCGACGTGTGCAGTTATGTGGGAGTGTCGCGCTTTGTGCTCGGACTGGCAGACCATATAGAGGTGCTGGGAAGTGACGACTTCAAGGACTTCCTGAAAAGCCGCGTCGCACAGATGGCGGCAAGGATGGGAGTGACGCAGAAAGAAGAAACAGAACAACAATAGGTGGGCTATACAAGTTGCCACAGTAAATAAATAACACTGTATAAAATGGATTACGTTTTATCATCTTTATAAAAACCCAACATAAACAAACGACAAAGACGACTATGGAAGAAAAATTTGACTTCGACAAAATCGTGGAGCGACACGGTACGGGCGCACTAAAGACCGATGCGCTGCAGGAACGTTACGGCGATGCCGGTCTGATGCCGCTGTGGGTGGCCGACATGGACTTCGAGGTGGCGCCCTGCATAACCGAAGCCCTGCTCAACCGCATGGACCATCACGTGTTCGGATATACCGTGACGCCCGAATCGATGTGGCAGACAATACGCCGATGGATAGCCGCACGCCACGGATGGCAGGTGGAACGGGAGTGGATGACATTCGTACCGGGCATAGTGAAAGGCATAGGCATGGCTATCAACGTGTTTGTGGCGCCCGACGAAAAGGTGATAATACAGCCGCCGGTATACCATCCCTTCCGCCTTACGGCACTGGGAAACGGCAGGACGGTGGTGATGAACCCGCTGCGCGAGACACCCGGCGGCGGTTATGAGATGGATTTTGACAATCTCGAGGCCGTTGCCGACGAGAAGTGCCGCCTGCTCGTGCTCTCCAATCCACACAATCCCGGAGGCGTGATGTGGTCGGCTGACACGCTGAGGCGACTGGCTTCGTTCTGCCACAGACGCGGCATAATAGTGGTGTCAGACGAGATTCACTGCGACATAGCCCTATGGGGCAACAGACATATACCCTTTGCAACGGTGTCAGACGAGGCTGCCGCATGCAGCATAACGTTCGGAGCACCGTCCAAGACATTCAACATAGCCGGCATAGTGAGCTCTTACGCCATAGTGCCCAACGAGAGACTGCGCAGCCGCCTCTTCCGCTGGATGACAGCCAACGAGCTCGACGAACCTACGCTCTTCGCAACGGTGGCAACGGAAGCCGCCTTCGCCAAGGGCGAACCATGGAGACAGCAGATGGTGGCGTATGTGGAGGAAAACATAAGATATGTGGAAAGCTTCTGCCGTGAGCATCTGCCCGAAATAAAGCCGTGGCGACCGCAGGCTTCGTTTCTCGTGTGGCTCGACTGCCGCGCAATGCACCTTGACCACGACGCGCTCGTAGCCCTGTTCGTGAAAGGGGCACGACTGGCACTCAACGACGGAGAGATATTCGGCAAGGAGGGAGCCGGATTTATGCGGCTCAACGTGGGATGCCCGCGGAGCGTGATAGCAGAAGCCTTGAAACGTCTGGAAAAAGCAGTACATTCACCGGCCGGAATCAGCACCGGCACAATATAATTATGACGAAGAGAATTCTTATTGCTTTAGCCGTGTTTGCGTGTGCCATTGCCATGCAGGCAGCCAAGCCGTGGAGCAACGGCAAACTAAGAGTGTCTGACAACAAACGCTACCTGCAGTTCGAGAACGGAAAACCTTTCTTCTGGCTCGGAGACACTGGATGGCTGCTGCCCGAACGTCTCGACCGCGACGCTGCCGACTTCTATCTGTCGCGCTGTGCAGCCGCCGGATATAATGTCGTGCAGGTGCAGGTGATTAACGGCGTGCCGGCCCTCAACGTGTACGGACAGATGTCGATGACAGACGGATTCGATTTCAGCGCCATCGACCGCAAGGGCGTGTACGGATACTGGGATCACATGGACTTTATCATCGACCGCGCCGAGACATACGGACTGTATGTGGGAATGGTGTGCATATGGGGCGGACTGGTAAAGGCAGGACTGATGGACGTGGAGCAGGCGCGAAGCTACGGAAACTTCCTCGCCAAACGCTATGCAGGCAAGAAGAACATTGTGTGGATAATAGGAGGAGACGTGGAAGGCTCCGTGCGTACGGAGGTGTGGGAAGCGCTCGCCACCACAATAAAGGAAGCCGACCCCAACCACCTCATGACGTTCCACCCGAGAGGACGCACCACATCGGCAAAATGGTTTAGCAACAGCAGCTGGCTCGACTTCAACATGTTCCAGAGCGGACACCGACGTTACGGACAACGCATGGGAAACGCCAAATATCCCATACCCGACGGTACGGAAGAAGACGTGTGGATGTATGTGGACTCGGCGCAGTCGTATCTGCCGCTGAAGCCCGTGCTCGACGGAGAACCCAGCTATGAGGACATTCCCCAGGGACTTCACGACGGCAACGAACCACGATGGACGGCTGCCGACGTGCGGCGATATGCCTACTGGTCGGTATTTGCCGGCTCCTGCGGACATACTTACGGACACAATGCGGTGATGCAGTTTGTACGTCCGGGCGTGAGGGGTGCCTATTTTGCCGACGGAGAGCAGAAGCCTTGGTACAAGGCACTCGACGACGAGGGCTACAACCAGATGAAATATGTGAAGAGACTGATGCTCGCACTGCCATATTTTGACCGCGTGGCAGACCAGTCGGTGATAGAAGATAACGGCAAACGCTACGACAGACTGATAGCAACACGAGGCAACGACTACCTGCTCGTATATAATTATACGGGGCGTGACATGCGCATAGACCTGAAAAAGATTGAGGGAAAAAAGAAGCGCGTGTGGTGGATGAACCCTGCCGACGGAAGACTGACGTATCTCGGAGTGTATGACAACAAGGCAACAACATTCCGTTATCATGCCACGGCAGGAAACGTTACGGACGGAGTGCTCATGGCTATCGACGCATCGAAGGATTATATAGCCGAAAACCAGATGTACATAACCGACGATACGGCGCCGAAGGCAGCCAAAGACCTCACCGAATGACAGTGGGGCCGGCGGCACAGCCTAAGAACGGCGGTATTCTGAAGGCGAAACGCCAACGTGTTCCTTGAAATATTTGCCAAGGAACGACTGGTTGGGGAAGTTTAGTTCGATGGCTATCTCCTTTATGCTCATCGAAGAGTTGCGCAGAAGCAGGCGCATTTCCAGCGTTACATAGCGGTCTATCCATTCGTTGGGAGTGCGCTTGCTTACGTGTTTCACCATCTCGGAGAGATATTTCGGCGTTATGCACATCTGCTGCGCGTACCATCCCACACGCCTTTCCTGCTTGAAATTCTCTTCAACCATGTGTATGAAACGGGTGAAGATGGCATCGGCACGCGTCTGGCGCTTGGCGTGCTGCTGCTGTACGCGGTAGATGACATTGCTCATGTCGTAGAACATGGCGAGGACAAGCGTCCTTGCGAGTTCCAGACGGTAGCGGTTCTCATCGTCGGCAAGCTTTTCCTTGAGCATGTAGAAGTAACTCTTGAAGGTGTCGGCCTCTGTTGGCGAGATGCTTACGACGGGATGGTTTTTTGAGAAAAGGAAAAGTGCGGAGATGTCGCTGACGTTGCTTATCGTCTCATAGAAGAACTTGACTGTAAGAACAATGCAGATGCCCGAAATGTCGTCGCTTGCGCGGTAATTGTCTATAACATGACGCTCTGAAATGATAATCACATCATTCTTCTTTACCGTCTGTTCCTGTGTGTCGATGGTGTAATGTGCCTCACCGTTGGTGCAGAGGGCAAGCAGAATGAACTTGGTGCGCAGCGAACCCCTGGTGACAGGTGATGCCGACAGGTTGTCGGTGATAAGAATGCCGTCCTCAAGCAGACGCTTATAGCCGGATTCGCTCATCCCGGATGTGCCAATTTTGTTTGTGTTCTTATCTTCCATAATCAGAAATTTACACCACAAATTTACTATAAATAATCGGTTTTGATAAGAAAACAGGTGATTTTGACTAAAAAAAGCAGAAAATTATCAGTTATTTTTAGCCTATTAGTTGCTAACTTTGCACAAAGTTGAGGCGTACGGCAACTGATGTAGGGAGGGGGGAAAAAACGCTACTCTTTCCCTATTCTATGCCCGCAGCCGCAATGATACACATAAAAACACTCTGAGACTGTGAAGACTCATGCCCGACTGTTACCGGCGGGCTTGATACGTTCTACGAAATATGTTTTTGACTATGAGAAATTTTGTTTTGCTTACACTCTGTTGTGTGCTTGCAGGTTGCGACAAGGTGTTCGACTATCATCCTTACGACGTGAGATTCGGGGGCGAAACGGACATCAACAGCCACAATATAGAGCGCATAGAGGAGGCATGCCGCGACAAGGAGACGCTGAAGGTGGTATTCATGGGCGACACCCACGGATGGTATACGGAGACAAAGGCGATGGTGAATGACATCAACCGCCGGGGCGACGTGGACTTTGTACTGCACGGCGGAGACCTTACCGACTGCGGAACAACCGACGAGTATGAATGGGCGCGTGACATTCTGTCGAAGTTGAACATGCCGTATGTGGCGCTTATCGGCAATCACGACATGCTGGGAACAGGCGACGAGGTTTACAAGGCGATGTTCGGACAGATGGATTTCAGCTTCATCGCAGCAGGAATAAAGTTCGTATGTCTCAATACCAACGCAACCGAATATGATTACATTGCAGCCGTGCCCGACTTCGACTATATGGAGCGGCAGGTGACGGAAAATGCTGACCGCTTCGATCGTACCATAGTATGTATGCACGCACGTCCGTATTGCGAACAGTTCAACAACAATGTGGCGAAGGTGTTTGAATATTATGTAACGAACTTCCCGGGACTTCTTTTCTGCACCAATGCGCACGACCATCACCTGCAGGTGGACGATCTGTTCGGCGATGGCGTGATATATTACGGTACCGACTGCTCTGCTAACCGTAACTATCTGTTGTTCACAATCACAAAGGAGGGATATGAGTATGAAGTGGTTTATTTTTAGTGTGATGCTCATGACCTCATGGCTGCCTGTTGCCGCAGCCGGAGGTGAGGATATGAAAAACAACACCGACGCAACGGTGCTTGTTGCCGACGAAGAAGAGAACGATACCACCGTATACACCGATTACGACCGCCGCATTTATCGCTATCGCCGGATGTGGAACTATCTCATTCCTACGCAAACGATAATACAGTACGCCGGAAACATGGGCTTGATATCCATGGGCGTGGGATGGGATTACGGAAATCACAGACAGTATGAGACAAATCTGCTCTTCGGATACCTGCCTGCGTTCAAAAGCAGCAGCTCGAAGATGACCATGACGCTAAAGCAGAACTTCATTCCCTGGCGCATTGATATAGGAAACGACTTCGATCTCGAACCGCTTTCGTGCGGAATATATTTCAATACGGTATTCGGTGATGAATTCTGGCAGAAGCAGCCCAAGAGATATCCGCACAAGTATTATCCGTTTTTGTCTACAAAAGTGAGAATCAATATCTTCGTAGGACAAAGACTGACCGTGCAGGTGCCGCATAACAGGCGGAAGTTTGTAAAGAATATAAGCGCATTCTATGAGATAAGCACGTGCGACCTGCATTTGCGTGCCATGTTTCAAGACAGTTGCGTTACCTTATGGGACATCATCGGACTTTCGCTCGGCTTGAAATTCCAAATGATGTAACGCCTTTTTCAGTACATCCATCCTATGTGGAGGCAGGGCTGTAGTTGCATTGCTTCCACATTTGTTATGTTTTCGTGTTTCAAATGCTTGCCTGCAATGACTATCTCGTCGTCGGATGTTACAGTAAACCTGCGGAAAGCTTGCTCGTCGGTGCTTCCCGAACAGATGTAAGAGAGTGTGCCTATGCTTATAATATTGCCGCGTTTCATGCCTCTCAGCGTGGCGCGTACCTGTCCGCTGAAAGGCATCCGGCTTAGGAATGCTGTGCCTTCAGGCATTATTGTATCGCAGGTACACTGTATTATGTTAGTGATGAGGTACATGGGGCGTGTGGGCGGCAGCTCTTTGACTATGCAGTGGCGGCTGTCAGAGGCAAGGGAGGCACGTTGCCATAGCATGTTTTCGCCTCCGGCGGTGTTCCATAAGGGCGTGCGGCTGCGGTCGTCCACAGTTTCCGCTCCATCGGGAGTGGTGCGACAGCCGTTTGTGCGGCATAGCCACGAATCGTCGGTAACGTGCGAGAAACTACCGTGACTGCTGTTTTCATCTTTGTCTACATAGGTTTTGTTTCCGTTGTCGGTGGTTTTGTTTCCGTTGTCGGTGGCTTTTTCGCACCTTTTGCCATAGAACGATAGTGACAGCTGCCTTTTCCCGTCTGCATTGTCGGCGCATGGGGAGTACCATACGGCAACGACGTTGGTATCGTTCCGTAGAAATCTTGTCACCTCATACTTTGTTACGCACACCGTGTCGGGCGAATGATGCTTAATGTGGACGGGCATGTCTGTAGTTACGTTGTATCCGTTTACGTAGAGGATGAAATGTCCGCCCGAAGCCACTTCTATCGTGGCGCAATCTGCCTCGCCGCAATCGGTGAATGTACGGCGGAACCATATCTGTTCGTCCGATTGTGCGCCGGGACACTCTATCCAGTGCATGTTCCAGTCTTGTGCGCCGATTTCCGCCATCGCTGCATACAGCCAGATGAATGTGAGGATGTAGCGTGTCGTGTTAAAAGAAGAATGGAGTGAATGGAATGTGGAAATGGAAAGGATGAAACGAAAAGAATGTCGTAGAGAAACGGAAAGGCAAGAGAATAGTGTAAAGAAGATGGAAAGGACAGAAACGAAAAACGCTTCGACAAGCATAGCGGGCTTTTCTGCTGTCCCTTTATACTTGTCGAAGCGCTGATTATCCATAATTATGTTCTGTTGTGGGAGCGCCGTCGTTGCATCATCGGTCCGCTTCCGTTTAAGCGTCGATGTTGGCGTACGTGGCGTTCTTCTCGATAAATTCGCGTCGCGGTTCCACATCGTCGCCCATAAGCATCGAGAATATTTCGTCAGCTTCAGCCGCGTTCTCTATTGTCACTTGTTTAAGCAGGCGCGTTGCCGGATTCATTGTAGTTTCCCACAGCTGTTCAGGATTCATTTCACCGAGACCTTTGTAGCGCTGTGTGTGAAGGCTTTTTCCGTCCTCAACTCCGCCTCCCCATTTGTCGAGGAAAGCCTGGCGCTGCTGGTCGGTATAGCAATATTCTTTTGCGATATTCTTGTAAGTGCACAGATAGAGCGGCGGTGTGGCGATGTAGAGATGTCCTTCCTGTATCACCTTTGGCATGAATCTGTAGAACAATGTCATGATGAGCGTGTCGATGTGAGAGCCATCGACATCGGCGTCGGTCATTATTATAATCTTGTCGTAGCGCAGTTTTTCGATGTTTGCCTCTTTGTCGCCTTCGCCATCCACACCGAAGCGTACTCCGATACTCTGTATAATGTTCATCACTGACTCTGCTTCAAATACGCGATGCCACTGCACTTTCTCTACGTTCAGGATTTTTCCGCGCAGCGGAAGAATGGCTTGTGTGAAGCGGTCACGTCCCTGCTTTGCTGAGCCGCCTGCCGAGTCACCCTCCACGAGGAAGATCTCACACTCTTTCGGGTCTTTGTTGGAGCAGTCGGCGAGCTTTCCCGGCAGACCACCGCCTGTCATGGGGTTCTTGCGCTGTACGCTTTCGCGTGCCTTGCGGGCTGCGATGCGTGCCGTTGCGGCGAGAATGACCTTGTCACATATCTGTTTTGCTTCTTTGGGATGCTCTTCGAGATAATATGTGAGAGCTTCGCCCAAAGCCTGCTGTACTGCTCCTGTCACTTCGCTGTTGCCGAGTTTGGTCTTTGTCTGACCTTCAAACTGAGGTTCAGCCACCTTTATGGATATTACGGCTGTGAGTCCTTCGCGGAAGTCTTCGCCAGCAATTTCTATCTTTGCTTTTTCTATTTGCTTTGAGATTACGGGGTCGCTGTCGGCATATTTCTTCAGAGTGCGGGTGAGTGCCATGCGGAATCCCACGAGGTGTGTACCTCCTTCGATGGTGTTGATGTTGTTTACGTAAGAGTGTATATTCTCGGTGTAGTCTGTGTTATACATCACTGCTACCTCGATAGGAATGCCTTGTTTCTCCGTTTTTAGGTAAATCACATCGTCAAACAAGTGCGTGCGGTGACGGTCCACGTAGCGCACAAATTCCTTCAGACCGTCTTTGGCATGGAATACTTCTTGTTTTGTGTTGCCCTCTTCGTCCGGTCGCAGGTCGGTGAGCGTTATTGTGATGCCAGCGTTGAGGTATGCGAGTTCACGCATGCGCTTTGCTATGATGTCGTATTTGTATTCTGTGGTTGTAAATACGGTTCCGTCTGGCCAGAATTGCTGCCTTGTTCCCTGCAGTGTGGTCTCGCCAACCACCTTTACCGGATAGAGCGGTTTTCCCTTTTCGTATTCCTGTTGATATATTTTGCCGTCGCGGAATACCTGCGACATCATATGTGTGGAAAGGGCGTTTACGCAGCTCACACCAACACCGTGCAGACCACCGCTCACCTTGTATGAGCCTTTGTCGAATTTTCCTCCGGCGTGCAGTACGGTCATTACCACTTCGAGTGCCGACTTGTGCAGTTTCTTGTGCTCGTCTACGGGAATGCCTCGTCCGTTGTCCTGCACAGTTATCGAGTTGTCCTCGTTGATGGTCACTTCGATGTGTGTGCAGTAGCCTGCCATTGCTTCGTCGATGGAGTTGTCTACGGTTTCGTTCACGAGGTGGTGCAGACCTTTTTCGCTGATATCGCCGATGTACATTGCCGGGCGTTTGCGCACAGCCTCAAGTCCCTCGAGCACTTGTATGTTACTCGCAGAGTAATTACTCTCTTTCGTTATGTCTTCTGCCATATTGTGTTTCAGTCGTTAATAGGTTGCAAAGATACGAATTTTTTGTTATTCGCCGAAATATTTACAACACAAAAAAGCCGCATCCGAGTGGATGCGGCGGCACGTTTTGGTGCTTATGTCTTCTATTATCCCAGCTTGCTGATGTGCAGCGAGAGCTTCGACTTCAGGTTTGAAGCCTTGTTCTTGTGGATAATGTTTGTCTTAGCAAGCTTGTCCAGCATCTTCTGAACGCTGGGATACAGTTTGATTGCCTCTTCCTTGTCTGTCAGAGCGCGCAGTTTGCGTACAGCGTTGCGCATTGTCTTAGCATAATATTTATTGTGCAAAGCTCTCGTCTTGTTCTGACGGATTCTCTTAATTGCTGATTTGTGGTTTGCCATCGTTATATTACATCTTTTTAAATTAGTAGTCCCTAGGAGAGTCGAACTCCTCTTTAGAGAATGAAAATCTCTCGTCCTAACCGATAGACGAAGGGACCGTTGTCTTGTTTTGCGGATGCAAAGGTATTGCTTTATTTCTAATCTGCAAAATTTTTTATGGGAAAAATGTGTTAAAGGTGCATTTTTTTTGCAATTATAGCTTATCTTTGCCTTTATGTTGATAAAAACAGAAGCTATTGTGCTTCGTCATGTCAAGTATGGTGACAGTCGCATGATAGTGGATTTGTTTACCCGTGAGGCGGGTAGGGTGTCGTTCGCTACGAGTGTGTCGGGCGCATCCAAGGCGTCGGCGGCGAGGCGCAGGTTATTCGTTCCGCTTGCGTTGCTTGATGTGGAATGCGACATAAGGCAGGGCAGAAGTTTTCAGACATTCAAGTCTGCCCACATATTATATCCTCTTACATCGCTTTCTTCAGATGCCTATAAGCTCTCCATAGCCTTGTTTATAGCCGATTTCCTGTGTCATGCCCTGCGTGGTGAGCAGAGGAATGAGCCGCTTTTCGATTACATTGCCGACAGCCTGCAGTGGCTTGACAGTCGTGCGGAGGGTTTTTCTAACTTCCATCTCGTGTTTCTCATGCGCTTGTCGCTCTTTCTCGGCTTTTATCCCAACTTGGAAGATTATGCCGATGGCTGTTCGTTCGACATGAGAGCGGGCTGTTTTTGTATGTCGGCGCCCATGCATGCCGATGTGCTTCCGCCGCAGGAGGCTGCTGTGATACGCACCATGATGCGTATGAATTTTTCCACGATGCATCTGTTCAGGTTGTCGCGTGAGCAGCGCAACCGCCTCGTGGAGGTTGTTGTGAGATATTATCGCCTGCATATTCCCTCTTTCCCCGAGTTGCGCTCATTCGACATACTGCGCGAACTATTTGTCTGACTATAAAAAAACTGCACGACATCGAGCTTTCGTCGGTGTCGTGCAGTTTGGTATGTTATCTCAGGCGAGCAACTTTTTCACTATTGTTGAAATGGTCTTTCCGTCGGCTTTCCCTGCAAGAAGCTTGCTTGCTTCTCCCATCACCTTGCCCATTTCCTTCATGCCTGTAGCTCCTGTGCGGGTGATAATTTCCTTTACGGCGGCCTCTATTTCTGCTTCGCTCATGGGCTGCGGCAGATAACTCTCTATCACAGCAACCTGCGCCAGTTCTGCTTCGGCGAGATCGGGACGATTCTGTGTGTTGTAGAGAGCTGCCGAGTCGTGTCCTTGTTTTGCCAGTTTCTGCAGAATTTTCATTGCCGCGGCATCTTCAAGTGTATCGTTTGCGCCGGGTGCCGTCTTTGCTTCTATGAATACTTTCTTTATGTTGCGCAAAGCTTCCAGACGCACCTTGTCTTTAGCTTTCATTGCAGCAACGATGTCTTTGCTGACTTGTTCAAATAGTGCCATAATGTTTCTTTTTTGTTTTTCTTTCAGGATGATCTATCCAGCCTTCTGTCACAGTGTCGCGACTGTGGTCAGGTAAACGATATTGTGCCCAGTGTGGGTTCCTTTGTTTCCTCGGCTGTGTGTTCGTTGAAGTTGTCTCCGTTCGCCTGGTGGCGTATGTTGTCCAGCACCTCGCGCGTGCGTTTATAAGTAGGTGTAGATTCTACGGCGGAGATTACATCGTCGTTGTCAAGATCTTCGGCACGGAAGAGGAATATGTTTGGGCGGCGCTTGTGCTTCATGCTCTTGTTCTCGTCGCTGTAGTACTGTCCGCGGCGTTCCTGTTTGAGCCGTTCCTTTTCTTGTGCCTCGGCTATGAGGTCGGCCTCTTCTTGCGTGTGTCTCTGTATGCGTTTGCTCATTCCGTCCACGTTCCTTATTCCGAAGCCTGTGGCGAGTATGGTAACCTTTACTTTCTTGCCTAGCTCTGGGTCGGTAGCCACACCCCATTTTATTTCGAAGTCGCCGAACTTGTTCATGAAGTCATGCACATAGTTCATTTCCTCCATCATGAAGTTGTCTTTTCCGTCGCGTTCCTCATTGAAAGCAATAGAGAGTAGAATCTTCTTTGAGTTGAACACGTCGTTGTCGTTGAGCAGCGGTGAGTTGAGAGCATCATCGATGGCTTTCTTTACTCGGTCTTCGCCCTCGCCGTATCCTGTAGACATGATGGCGACGCCGCCGTCTTGCAGTACTGTCTTCACGTCGTTGAAGTCGAGATTGATTATTCCGTGTACGGTTATGATTTCTGCTATCGATTTTGCCGCCACGCTGAGAGTGTCGTCAGCCTTGCCAAAGGCCGCCATGAGCGATAGGTCGGGATAAATTTCGCGTAATCGTTCGTTGTTTATGACCAGCAGGGCATCGACGTGCTTTTCCATTTCTTCCACGCCGTCGAGAGCCTGGTCTATTTTCTTTGCTCCTTCAAATCTGAAGGGTATGGTCACGATTCCTACGGTCAGTATGCCCATTTCCTTTGATATGCGGGCTATGACCGGTGCTGCTCCGGTGCCGGTACCGCCACCCATTCCGGCTGTTATGAATGCCATGCGTGTGCCGTCGTTGAGCATGTTTTTTATGTCGTCAATGCTCTCTTCGGCAGCCAGACGCGCCTTTTCGGGTTTGTTGCCGGCTCCCAGTCCCTCTTTTCCGAGCTGCAGACGCACCGGAACCGGAGAGTCATTGAGAGCCTGGTTGTCGGTGTTACATAGTACAAACGACACGTCGTGTATGCCTTCTCTGTACATGTGGTTCACCGCGTTGCCGCCGCCACCGCCCACACCGATGACTTTTATTATGCTGTGCTCGTTCTCGGGAGCGCCGAAATCAACAATGTCCGGCATATTATTGTTTGTTGTCATATCGCTATCGTCGTTATTGTTGTGGTTCTATTGTTTTATTTTTTACGTTTTCCGCCTTTCGTGAGTAGGTTTGCAGGCTATCCGGATACTTATTCCTCCTCCATCATTCTCTTGCCCATCACTTTCGCCCAGTTGAGCAGTTTGTTTATCTTGCTGTTCTTCTTGCGTTCTTCTTCACGCAGGCGTTCCTCCTCGGCTTTTTTCTCGTTGGCTATGCGTTCTTCCTCTTCTTTCTTCTTGCGTTCTTCCTCTTCGGCTGCCTGTTTTTCAGCTTCGGTGAGAATTACTCCGGTGGGAATTTCCGACTGTTTTCTCGGATTTTTTGCGCGTGCCTCGGCAAGTGTCGAAGCCGTAGGCTTGGTATTGTTGAACAGGTCGTCCGGATCTATGTCTTCTCCGGCGCAGTTGATATCGCCCTTTGCCAGCAGTCCGAGCAAGGTATTCATCATTCCGTTCTTTGCATTGATTTCGCTGTTTGACGAGGTGATGGTGTGGGTGACGAATTTTGCCGTGCGTATCTTGTCAATGCGGGTGTGGTTGCAGAAAGCCTTTTCCGTATTCTTCAGATTAGCGCCGCCACCGGTGAGTATGATTCCTCCGAGCAGCTTGTCACAATATTCGGCAGGAATCTGGCACCACACGTTTTCGATGATTTCTTCCATGCGGCTTTCCACTATCTCTATGAATTTGCGGCTTTCCACCTGTCTGTCCGCATCGATGGAGAGCTTGAGAGTATCATCTATTTCGTTGTTTTCGGTGAAGGCACTGCCGTATTTAAGTTTCATCTTTTCAGCTTCACACTCCTCCATTTGCAGCGAAGTGATGTCTTTTGTTATGTTGTTTCCGCCGAGAGGAATGACGGCAAGATATCTTAGTATGTTCTTGCTGAACACCGAAATGGTGGTAGTGTCGGCGCCTATATCTACAAGTGCGCATCCCGAGCGCTTCTCTGCTTCTGTCAATACGCTGTCTGCCAGAGCCAGGGGAGCGAGGTACATCTCTGCAACATTAATCTCTGCGGTTTCAAAGCACTTGTTGAGCACCTTGTAGAAAGATTTCCGCTGGAGAATGTTCAGGAAGTTTCCTTCTATGTGGTTGCACTGAATGCCCACCGGGTCGATTTGTGCCTGTGAATCAACCTTGTACTCCTGCACGGCGACGTCGAGTATCTCCTGGTCTGAATACACCCAGTTGCGGTTGTTGTCCATAAGGTCTATCACCAGGTCTTGCGTCACTTTGGTGTCGGATGGCAAGTCTCTTGATATTACGTTCTTCACACTTCTTATCGACTGTCCGCCCACTCCTACGTAGACTTGTGTGATACGGGCTTTCAGTTGTGCCTCCAGCTTGTTTACAATGCCGGTGATACATAGGGCGGTCTTGTCTATGTTGTAGATAACGCCCTTGCGAATGAACGACGAAGAGTCTTCCTTTATAACGGCGAGCACGTTGATGCTGCCGTCGGGATTCTTCTTTCCTGCGATACCCGTCATCTTTGATGAGCCGAGTTCAATTGCTACGATAAAGTCCTTTGCTGCCATCTTTATAGTCGATTCTTTGTTTTGTCTTTATGATATGATTTTTTCTGTTGTCAGTGGCTTTTTGCGAACTGACGTTTCTTGCAGATTATCTGATTGCCAAACTCGAGATTAATATATGAGTACTTATTCCAGCCGGCTTGGTTAAGACCGTATTTGTAGAACTTCTCAAGCCGGTCGAGTTTCCTGTCTATGTGATTGGGAGGTCCGAAGTATATTATGTGGTCGCCTACACGTGGCACAGCTTCCAGCGTTCCGTCATCGAGCACGTTGAGTTGCACTATCTGGTTCTGCCAGAACTTGTTTTTCACTATACGGTTGCCTACGGGTGTAAGTACCTTTGTTGCATATTGACGGCTTATCTTGCCAGTCGCGATGATGATGTCGGTGGTATATTTTGTGTTGGGCATCACGCCTCCGCGGCTGTCTATGTAGTAATCGTCGCCGTTGTCGGCTTTCACCCTGATGAGAGGCATGCGTTGTGTCAGTGAGATGCAGACGTGTCCGCCGGGTGTCTTATGGCATTGCACCTTATCTATGAACGGACTTTCCTTCAGGGTTTCTTCTATTTGTCGTGCGCTTATGCTTCTCATCTTCTGTCCTACGGGGTAAAGCTTGTTGCGCTCGAGTATTTTCTTTATCTCGGCATCGTCGAGAAATCCGTCCACAATGTCGTCACTTATGCTTATTTTCAACTGGGAGCACGTCATGTTTCCGTCGTCCGGCTCGTTGAAAGCCGTTACGGCGAACACCAGATAGACGGCTATCACGATGTCGATGGTAACAAATATGGTGCCTTTCCAGTTGAATGTCATCTTGCTTGCAGTATTTTGGCTATTTGCGGAACGTAGTTGTCAAGGTCGCCGGCGCCGAGTATCACGAGCACGTCAAAGTTGTGGGCTTTCACATAGTCGAGAACGCTGTTCTTTTCTATCATTTCTTTCTTCACTCCATCCTTGAGGTTGTCGTAAATCAGTTTCGACGTCACTCCGGGTATAGGTTGTTCCCTTGCCGGATAGATGTCGCACAGTACAACCTCGTCGAGTTGGCTCAGAGCATCGGCAAAGTCCTTGTAGAAGTCGCGTGTACGGGTGTACAGGTGTGGTTGGAATATGGCTGTGATTTTTCTGTCTGCGTACAGTTCTCTGATGCTTTTGGCGCTTTGGTATATCTCTTTCGGGTGATGTGCGTAGTCGCTTAGCAGCACCTGCCGTTCGTTCTTTATCTTGAAGTCGAATCGTCTGTCCACTCCTCCGTAAGTCTGCATACCATATTTCAGTTCGGCTGCCGTACATCCGCACAGCTGTGCCATTGCCATTGCCGCCACTCCGTTTTCGATGTTGATGGGAACTGGCTGTCCGAGCTGTACATCTTTCACGTTCTCTATGGGTGAGATGAAGTCGAAGGTAATTTCTCCGCCGCCTATTCTTATGTTTTCGGCGTGAAAATCGCCTTTGTCCAGACTGTAGTCGAAGCGTCTTACGCCCTCCTGCAGTTCTTCTTTCATTTCCAGTCCGCGGTGTATTATCAGTGCGCCGCCGGGTTGTATTAGTGAAGAATATTTGCGGAAGCTATCCAGATAAGCCTCCTTGGTGCCATATATGTCCAGGTGGTCGGCGTCGGTTGCTGTTATTACGCTTATCCATGGCGTTAGCCAGTGGAAAGAGCGGTCAAATTCGTCAGCCTCTATCACCACATAGTCGCTTTTGCTGAGTATATAGTTTGTGCCGTAGTTCTTTGAGATACCTCCGAGAAATGCGTTGCAGTCTGCATGGCTCTGGTGCATGATGTGCGCGCACATGGCTGATGTTGTTGTCTTGCCGTGAGTTCCAGCCACGCACAGTGCCTTGTGCGAACGTGTAAGTGTGCCTAGTACCTGTGCGCGCTTCTGTATCTCGAAGCCTTCGCTGCGAAAGTACTGCAGTTCCTTGTGTTCGTTGGGAATAGCCGGTGTGTATATCACGAGGCACGTTTTTTTCTGTTTGCAGGCGTGTGGTATCTCGTCGATATTTTCGTCGTAGTGAATCAGCATTCCCTCCTTTTCGAGCTGTCCGGTAAGTTCCGATGGCGTCTTGTCGTAGCCTGCCACCACAACGCCCCTGCTGATAAAGTAGCGTGCAATGGCGCTCATGCCTATACCTCCGGCGCCTATAAAATAAACAGCTCTTATGTCTTTGAGTTCCATTGGTTGTGAGATGGGTTGATGTTACTGTTTTCCCTCTGCCAGCTTCAGCACTTCCTTGGCTATGATGTCGGCCGAGTCGGGTAGGGCGAGCTTCTTTATATTATCCGAGAGCCTATCCAGTTCGTTGTCTTTTGTTACGGTATCGATGGCCATCTGCAGTAGTTTGCCGGCAGCTTCACTGTCTTTCACGCAGTATGCGGCACCTTTCGTCTCCAGTGCCTTGGCGTTTTTCATCTGGTGGTCTTCGGCAACGTTAGGGCTCGGTACGAGTATTACGGGTTTGCCCAGCATGCAGAATTCAGATATGCTGCTTGCTCCGGCGCGGCTTACCACGAGGTCTGCAGCCTTGTATGCCGTGGGCATGTCGCCTATAAAGTCGGTTACGAGCAGATTGTCGGGTTTGCCTGTTTCCTCGAGTTTGTCCAAAACACTCTTGTGATAGTATTTTCCTGTTTGCAGAATTACCTGTATGTCATCTCTTCCTTTAAGCAGCTTGTCGGCGTATCCGGTTACGCTGTCGTTTATTGTTCTTGCTCCGAGGCTTCCTCCCACGAAGAGTATTGTGCGCTTGTTGGGGTCCAGTCCGTAGCTTTCCACTGCTTCCTTGCGCGTCATCGTGTTTTCCAGCATCGACTGCCTTACAGGATTTCCTGTTTTCATTATTTTTTCGGCAGGGAAGAATCGTTCCATACCGTCGTATGCCACGCATATCCGGTCGGCGCTTTTTGCCAGCATCTTGTTGGTTACGCCTGCATATGAGTTCTGTTCCTGTATGAGGCATGGTATTCCCATGTCGTGAGCGGCTTTTAGGGTGGCAGCGCTTGCATATCCTCCCACGCCCACGGCTGCGTCAGGTCGGAAGTCTTTTATAACCTTTCTTACCATCCGTTTGCTCTTCAGATAGTCCAGGAGCACGCCAATGTTGCGTAGTGACCACAGGGGGCGTATGAGTCCGCGTACCGGCAGGCCTGTTATCTCATAGCCGGCATCGGGTACGCGCTGCATCTCCATGCGTCCCAGAGCGCCCACAAAGTGAATTTTTGCGTCAGGACGCAGAGCCTTTATAGCGTTGGCGATGGATACAGCCGGAAAAATGTGTCCTCCGGTTCCGCCTCCGCTGATGATTATTCTCAAGTCGTTCTCCATACCTCGATATTTAATATGTGATACCTTGTTAGCCTAACGTGCGTTCTGCGCATCGTAGCAGTTGTAATATGGGTGGCTGTGCCTTGCCTTGTTATGCAGCCATGCCGTCATTCAATCCGTTTTTGCCGGCTTTGTTTCCGTTACGGCGGTCGTCGTCTTGTGCTCCTGTGGGTGTTGTTTTCAGCTCCCGTCGGTGTGATAAATCTGTTGCGACGCTATCGGCAGGCGAAGAATACGTGATGATTCTGCGGGTATACCTTATTATATATATAAGAGTTTTGCAAAGTTAGCGATTATTTCGCATTATGCAGTAACTTTCAGTGGAATTTTTGTGCCTTTTATTCGTTTACAATCTTCGCGTCGCCTGCTATTTCGGGGGTCAGATATTCGTCATCAACCTGTTTGTCTCTCTTCTTTGCCGAGCGGCTTATGCTTAGTATGGCGCCGATGTAGGCGCAATTAAGTATTGTGGAGGTTCCGCCCTTGCTGATAAGGGGTAGCGGTTGTCCCGTCACCGGCACGAAACCCACCGCCACAAGCATGTTGAAGGTTGCTTGAACCACCAGCAGCAGAGCCAGTCCCATGGCAAGCAGTGCTGGAAAGTAGTTTTCGCAGCGGTTGGCTATGCGTCCCGTTCTGAACAATAGTATGATATAGAGGAGGGCAACGAAGGCAGCCCCCACTACGCCAAGCTCTTCTATTATTATGGCGTAGATGAAGTCAGAGAAAGCCTGCGAGAGGAAGTCGCGTTCCACGGAGTTGCCCGGTCCCTTGCCTATGATGTTGCTCGATACGATGGCAATGTTGGCATGAGCCACTTGCGCATCCTTGTCGAGGTCGTAGTCCTTTGGCGGTATTTCCTTCTTGTCGGTAAACTTCATTATTCTCGTTTTCCACGTATCGGCACGGTGGAATAACTTCTCTACTGCGTTGCGTTTTTTTGCAGGTTCTTTCTTCGTCTTGGCGGTAAGCTCTGTCTTATTGACTTTCTTCTCCTCTTCGTGCGTGTCGTGTCCCAGAGCCATCACCATTATCAGTACAAATGCCACGCATGCCACGGCAAGGCCCATCAGTTTGCCCAGCTGCACCATCGGCACTCTGCCTATAAACATCATCAGCACCACAACAAAGGCGAGCAGCACGGCGGTGGATAGATTTTCGAGCATTATGAGGAAGCAGATGGGGCCGGATAGCCAGAGAATATATTTGAAAGCCTTTCTGTCGGCTCCGTGTTCAAGTTGCATTGCGCTCAGAATCTGTGCCACGGCAAGTATGGTGGTGCCTTTGGCAATCTCTGATGGTTGGAACGAGAATCCCGGTATGTTTATTACTCGCTGCGCTCCGTTGATGTTTTCGCCGGCGAAGAGCACCCACAGCAGTGTGACGGCAGAAAAGACGAGCAGGAAGGGCGTCATCAGCTTGAAGTAGCGGCACGGAATGTTCAAGATGACCACGGTTGCGAACACGCCGAAGATGAGCGTGCCGGAGTGCTTGATGATGGGCATGATGAAGGTGTTGCTCTTGTATGTCAGTCCGCTCGATGCGCTGAACACTTCTATTACGCTTATCACGCAAAGGAAGAAGAACACCATCCAGATGCCTTTGTCGCCTTTGAATAAATTGCTTATTTTCATATTCTGTTTCCTGTCTTTTCTGTTGCTGTCTCCTATGCCCGGGCTTAATCTTTCTCTCGGTTGTATGTGGTGTAGAGATTGTTGGTGTGCTGTGTCGGCAGTTCTTTTTTTCTAAAGGTTTCTTACGAGAGTCTTGAACTGTTCGCCTCTATCTTCCATGTTCTTGAACAGGTCGAAGCTTGCGCAGCATGGGCTGAGCAGCACCGTCTCGCCCGTCTTTGCCAGTTCGTAGCACGCATTCACACATTCTTCCATTGAGTGCGTGTCTCTTACCGGCAGTCCGAGGTCGTCGAAGTTGGCGTGCAGCTTGGCGTTATCGGCTCCGAGGTACACCAGTGCCGAGCATTTCTCGGCTACGAGAGGCTTTATCGTGGTATAATCGTTGCCTTTATCCTTGCCGCCAATGATGAGTACCACCTTTGTTTTCATGCTTTCCAGCGCATACCAACAGGCATCCACGTTGGTGGCTTTCGAGTCGTTCACATAAAGTACGCCTCTTACCGTTGTCACCTTTTCCAGTCTGTGTTCCACTCCTGGGAAGTCGCTCAGGCTTTTCCTTATCACCTCTTTCTTTATGCCGGCTATGTCGGTGGCTATTCCGGCGGCTAGGCTGTTGTATATGTTGTGCTTGCCCGTGAGGCTCAGCTGTTCCTGCTCCATATTGAACGGCGTAGGCTTCTCTATCTTGTATTGTCCTTCCTCGATATATCCTATCGAGCCCCTTTCTTTCAGTTCAGAGAACGGGCATTGTACAGCCTTGATGTCGTATTTTGCCAGTTCTCGTCTTATTATCGGGTCGTCGTTCCAGTAGATGAAGGCGTCAGCCGGTGTCTGGTTCTGTATGATTCTCATCTTCGAGTCCACGTAGTTCTGCATGCAGTTCTCGTAGCGGTCGAGGTGATCGGGTGTGATGTTTAGCAGGATGGCTATGTTTGCGCGGAAATCGTACATGTTGTCGAGCTGGAACGAGCTTAATTCTATTATATAATACTCGTGTGGCTCTTCGGCAACCTGCAGTGCGAGTGAGTTGCCTATGTTTCCTGCAAGTCCGGCATCATATCCTGCCTCCTTGAATATGTGGTAAATGAGCGAAGTGGTGGTTGTCTTGCCGTTGCTTCCCGTTATGCAGATCATCTTCGAGTCGGTGTATCTGCCGGCAAATTCTATTTCGCTGATTATGCGTATGCCCTTTTCCTTTATCCTGACTATCATGGGTGCGGTGTCGGGAATGCCCGGGCTCTTTATTATCTCGTCGGCGTTGAGAATCTTCTCTGCCGTATGCGTGCCTTCCTCCCATTCGATGTTGCGTTCGTTGAGCATCTTTTTGTATTTGTCACTTATGGCGGACATGTCCGAGACAAACACGTCGAAGCCCTCTTTCTTTGCGAGTACGGCTGCTCCTGTGCCGCTTTCGCCTGCTCCCAGTATCACTATTCTTTTCATTGTCAGGTCTTTTATGCTGTTGTATTGTGCATATTCTTCGGTAGGCAGTGCCATTCCGTCATCTTATCTTGAGCGTTATGATGGTCATTGCCGCGAGAATTATTGATATTATCCAGAAACGTATTGTTATTTTCGATTCGTGTACCACGCTACGCGGCATCTTTACCAGATATTTGCAGTCCGGATCGAGTTGGCAGTCTTGTGTGCGGAAAGTGTCATGTATAGGCGTACGTCTGAAGATGCGTTGCTTCACTCCGCGTCGTTTGCCCAGTTTGTAGTACCATACCTGCATCATCACGCTCAGGCTCTCCATGAAGAATATGCCGCAGAGTATAGGCAGCATCAGCTCTTTGTGTATAATGATGGCAGCCACGGCTATTATGCCTCCGATGGTGAGTGAACCGGTGTCGCCCATGAATATTTGTGCAGGGAAGGCGTTATACCACAGGAAGCCGATAAGCGCTCCTATGAAGGCGCAGAGAAATACCACGAGTTCCTGACTGCCCGGAATGTACATGATGTTCAGGTAAGATGCAAACTCAATGTGGCTCGATACGTAGGCAAAGATGCCGAGCGCCACGCCTATTATGGCAGATACTCCGGCGCACATGCCGTCCATGCCGTCGTTCAGGTTGGCGCCGTTCGATACGGCTGTCACCACAAATATTGTCATCACCACGAAGAGAATCCATCCCGCTGCGGTCTTGTACTTGCCGCAGAATGCCATTATGTCGGAGTAATCGAGGTTATGTCCTTTTACGAACGGGATGGTGGTCTTCAGCGATTTTACTGCCTCGCTGCGGTGTTTCACCACCACTTCCTGCGTCTGCGTCTTTTCTATGGCCACGTTCTCGCGTATCTTGGCGTCGGGACTCATGTAGAGCACGAGTCCGACAATAAGTCCGAGACTCACCTGTCCCACTATCTTGAACTTGCCTTTCAGTCCCTCCTTGTCGTGGCGGAATATCTTTATGTAGTCATCCAGTCCGCCGAGGAATCCCAGCCATACGGTAGTTATTATCATCAGCAGCAGATAGATGTTGCGGATACGTCCGAGCAGTATTATGGGTAGAAGTATGGCAACGATTATTATTGCTCCTCCCATCGACGGAACACCTACTTTGTTCACGCCGAACGGGTCGATGCTCTTGTCGCGTTGCGTCTCGGTTATTTGTTTCCGTTTCAGGTATTTGATGAACTTCTCGCCAAACCATGCCGAGATTACGAGCGACAATATCATTGCCAGCAATGCGCGGAATGATATATACGACCAGATGTGGGCTCCGGGAATACCGAATTGGTCTAAGAACCGGAAAAGATAGTATAACATATTCTATGGTTGTGCGTTGATGATTGAAGTTTGTTGTTCTCGTGCCGTCCTGTGCGGTGAGTTAGGGCGTGTCTGCGGCTAAATGTTCATTATTTTTCTCAGTTCCTCCTTGTCGTCGAAGTGGTGTTTCACGCCTTTTATCTCCTGATAGTCCTCATGTCCCTTGCCGGCAACGAGTATCACGTCGCCTTTCTCTGCCATCATGCAGGCTGTCTGCAGTGCGCTGCGTCTATCGACGTTGGTTGTCACTTTTCTCATCTGCTGCGGGTTTAGTCCTGCCAGCATGTCGTCGATGATGGCTTGTGGCTCTTCAAAGCGCGGGTTGTCGCTTGTTATTATTACTATGTTGCTTTGCTTCACAGCCTCTTGTGCCATGAGCGGTCGTTTTCCCTTGTCGCGGTTGCCGCCGGCTCCGCACACCGTTATCACCCTTCCTCTGCCGTCGAGCACTTCGTGAATGGCGTTCAGCACGTTCTCCAGTGCGTCTGGAGTGTGGGCGTAGTCCACAATGGCAGTATAGCCGTCGGGCGAGCGCAGGGGTTCAAGTCGTCCGCTCACGCTTTTCAGTGTGCTCATCACCACGAGAATGTCTTCCGGATTCTTGCCCAGCATTACGGCGGCGCCATAAACGGCGAGAAGATTGCTCACGTTGAATTTTCCGATAAACTGCACCCCTACTTCCTGACCGTTGATTTCGAGGTACATGCCTTCAAAGTGGCACTCTATTATCTTCGCCTTGAAGTCTGCCATTGTGCGGGTCGAGTATGTCTTCACCTTGGCTTTGGCGTTCTGTACCATCACCATGCCGTTCTTGTCGTCGGCGTTGGTAATGGCGAAGGCGTCTTTAGGCAGTCCGTCGAAGAACGCCTTCTTTGCGTCGCGATAATTCTCGAATGTCTTGTGATAGTCGAGGTGGTCGCGTGTGAGGTTGGTGAACAGTGCGCCGGTGAATTTCAGTCCGCCTATGCGTTTCTGTGCTATGGCATGGCTTGAGCATTCCATGAAAGCATATTCGCATCCGGCTTCTACCATGCGTGCCAGCAGTGCGTTCAGTTCTATTGCATCCGGTGTGGTGTGGCTTGCCGGTATTGCTTCGTCCTCTATGTAGTTGCATACGGTGGACAGAAGGCCGCATTTGTGTCCCATCTTGCGGAACATATTATATAATAATGTGGCGATGGTTGTCTTTCCGTTTGTTCCTGTCACGCCTACGAGTTTCAGCTTGTGCGACGGGTTGCCGTAAAACATAGTGGCGACGGGGCCTACTGCGCTTTCGGTGGAGCCTACAACCACATACGTTACCCCTTCCGCTTTCGTTTCGGGCAGTTCTTCGCACAGTATGGCGGCGGCTCCCAGCTCTACGGCTTTGCCTATGTAGGCGTGTCCGTCGGTCTGTGTTCCCCTCATGGCAACGAAGAGATGTCCTTGCTGTATGCGTCGTGAGTCGATGTTCACGCCTGTAATTTCAACCTCGGCATTGCCTGCAATGTCCAGCGGTTTTATGTTTTTCAGCAACTCGTTCAGTTTCATATTCTTTTCTTTTAAGGTTTATTCCTGTTGTTCTTTCTTATTCCATTGTAAGCGTACACACGGCACCTTTGGCTATGGCGCGTCCTGCGGGATAGCTTTGCGCCTTTACCTTGCCTCTGCCGTGCACTTTTACTTTCAGTCCGCGGCTTTCCAGCAGGAACACGGCATCGCGTGCTCCCATTCCGGTTACGTCGGGTGTAATATTCATGTCGGTGCGCATGGAGTTGAAGCTTACCTTGTCGGTTTTTCTTGTCGCCGTACCCCACAGCGGTTGGCTGAAGTCTATGTCCTCACCCCATTGCGAGTCCGATTTGATGTTCAGGTTTCCGAGCACGAAGTCGGCAGCCTTTATGTTTCCGTTCTTCACGTCCGGCACCATTACCGAGAGCGTGTCGCGTGCGTTCTCGACGCTTAGTTTCAGGCTTCTCGACATTACCCCTTCGGCGATGTGGTGGAATACCACTCCGCTCATGCCGCCTCCCGATGCCGGGAGTCCCGATTTCTGTATACATACTATGCAGGAGTAGCGTGGTTTGTCGGCGGGGAAGTATCCGGCGAAGCTCAACCAGTAGTCTACTACGCCGCTTTTATATCCGGCTTTGCCTTTAGACACCTGTGCCGTTCCTGTCTTTCCTGCCACCTTGAACATTTTTGAGCCGGCGCGTTTGCCCAGTCCTTGGCTTACTACATGCTCGAGTATGGTCTGCATTGTCTTTATGGCTTCCGGTCTGGCAATCTGCTGCTTTATCACTTCCGGTTCGAAGGTCATCAGTGTCTCGCCGTTTTTCAGCACCCTCTTCACGAATCGTGGTTTCATCATCTTGCCGTTGTTGGCGATGGCGTTGTAGAAAGTCACGGTGTTGATGGGTGCTATCTGAGTTTCGTAGCCTATGCTCATCCACGGCAGTGCCGTTTTGCTCCAGTTCTCGTATTGTCCGCGTTTGTTTTTCACGGGCATTCTTATTATTGGCGGCAGATATCCCACGAGCGGCAGTTTCAGGTCTTCGTGAATGCCCACGCGGTAAAGTCCCTGTACGTATTTTTCGGGGTTGCTACCGTAGAACTTGTCTATCACATGGCTCACGCCGATGTTGCTGCTCACCTCGAGTGTCCGTGCCACGTTGATGTCCTGATATCCGCCGCGCCTCCAGTTGTGGTCTTTCATCTCTCTGCCGTGCATGGGCATTACGCCGCTTCCCGTGTGTATCACGTAGCTTGTGTCCACCACTCCGTCGTCTAGGGCAACGAGGAACGATGCCACCTTGAATACGGAGCCCGGTTCGCAGCGGTGGCTTATGGCTTTGTTTATTATCTCGTTGTAGCTGCCGTCGTCACATTTCACCATGTTCACTATAGCTTTCACGTCGCCGGTAGCCACCTCCATGAGTATCACCACGCCCACGTCGCCGTTTATCTCTTTCAGTTCGTCCACGAGAGCCCTCTCTGCGAGGTCCTGCATGTTCACGTCTATTGTCGTTTCGAGGTCGGCGCCGTCTACCGGCAGTACCACCGGCACGTTAGTATATTTGTATTGTGTTTTGCGGCGGTGTATAAGTCCCATTTTTCCGCGCAGTATTGAGTCGTACGACAGTTCGAGTCCGAAGCGTGCCGTATCTTTACCTCCGAACAGGTCGCCCACGGTGCGTTGTGCCAGTGAGCCGAACGGGCGTCGGCGTGCGTTGAATTCCTCCCAGTGGAAGCCGCCGGCATATTTGGACATGCGGAACACGGGCAGTTTTTTCACCTCCGTAAACGTGGCATAGTCTATTCTTTTGTGCCATATAGGGTAGCTGCGTCTGCCTTTCTTGCGTCCCTCCTCGAGGTAAGTCTTGAACTCTTCGGCAGATTTATCGGGGAATATGGCGTGCAGTCCGTCGCAGATGGAGTCGAGCTTCTCGCGCCATATGCTGTCTTTCTTCTCTCCTCCGGCGAGGAAGTCCATGAATATGCGGTATTCCGGTATGCTGCTTGCCATCAGCTGTCCGTCGCAGCTCAATATGTTTCCGCGTGTAGGTTTCACTTCCACGCTGTCGCTTTTCAGGCGGTCTGCCACTTCGGTCCAATACTGTTTTTTTACGGTCATTATGTACACAGCCTTTGCCACAATGGCGATGCTTACCAGTGTAAGTATCACGGCCAGGGCAAAGTATCGTGGCATTATCTTGTCGTTCTTGAAGTTTCCCATGTACGTCTTTCTTTCCGATGGTGGTCTTATTCCGGTATAGTAACAATGTATGGCGGCTGGTCCGCTATGTGCAGCACGCTGTCTTTGTTTTCTCTCAGTATGTCGAGCACATGACTTTCACGGCATCTCTCGGTCAGTTCGCTCGAGGTTGCCAGTGCCTTGTATTTTGCGTCCAGAACGCCTGCCTCGAGTTCCTCTATCTTTATGATGTCGCGCTGGCACTGGTATCTGATGGCTACATATATTATAATAAAGAAGAATATGAGCAGGAACAGCCACACCTGACTGCGCACCATCTCTGTGCTCAGTATGTCGCCGCCTATTATCTTGCCGAGCGTGAGCGAAGAGGTAGGCTTCGGGTCATCCTCGCGAGCCCTCTTCTTCAGCAGTTTCATGTCGGATTGGCGCTTTTCTTCTTTCGTCTTGCTTTTCTCCTCGTCCGCTTTCTGTTTCTCCTCGTCCGTGTTTTGCGCTTTGCTGTCGGCTTCTTCGCCTGTGGTTTCAGCTATCTTTGTTATATCTTCGTCTGTCGCCATCAGTCTTTCCTCCTTGTATCCGTTTGAAGTTCAGTTTTTCCGTATCTTTCCTTACGCCTTGTCGGCATTCAGTCTTTCCGCTATTCGCAGTTTTGCGCTTCTGCTTCGCGGGTTGCGTTGCTGCTCGTCGTCATCGGGCACTATCACCTTGTTGTTTATTGCCTTGTATGGCGTTTCCATTCGCCCGAAGAAGTCTTGTTTGATGCGTCCTTCCGCGTTTCCCGTCTTTATGAAGTTCTTCACTATCCGGTCTTCGAGCGAGTGGTATGTTATTACCGAGAGTCTTCCTCCCGGTGCCAGCAGTTCCGTTGCGGCTTCCAGCATTTCGCGCAGGGCGTCCATTTCGTGGTTCACTTCTATGCGCAGAGCCTGAAAGAGTTTTGCCATATCTTTTTTTTCGCGTTCGCGTTTGAAGAGCTGTTCCGTCACGTTCAGCAGGTCAGCCGTTGTTTCTATGCGTTTCTTGCCGCGTTCCCTTGCTATTGTTGCAGCTATCTTGCGCGCGTTTTTCAGTTCTCCGTACAGGTAAATAACGTCGGCGAGTCTGTCCTCGTCATATTCGTTTACTATGTCGGCAGCCGTCATGCCCCCTCTCTTGTTCATTCTCATGTCGAGAGGAGCGTCGAAGCGGAAGGAAAAGCCCCTCGATTCGTCATCGAGGTGATGGCTCGACACGCCGAGGTCGGCAAGCAGTCCGTCTATGTGTTCCACGCCGTAATATCTCATCCAGTTTTTGAGGTATCTGAAGTTGCTTCTTACGAAGGTGAAGTTTTTTCCGCTTTGCGGCAGCAGTGCTGTGCGTGCTTCTGCGTCGGCGTCCTGGTCGAAGCCGTAGAGTCTGCCTTTTTCTTTCAGTCGTTCGAGTATTTCGCTGCTGTGTCCGCCTCCGCCGAAGGTCACATCTACGTAAGTGCCACCCTCCTGAATGGCAAGTCCGTCGATGCTTTCATGCAGAAGCACCGGTACATGATATGTGGTTGCGGTTGTCACCATGTTGATTCTCAGTCTGTTGGTCCGTCGTTCATCAGGTTCTCGAGGGCAGCGCCGAAGGCTTCGGCGTCCATGAACGGCTGTTCGGTTTTCTCGCTTGCCCATATCTCGATGGTGTCGCCCATACCGATGAACTTTATCTCCTGCTTTATACCTGCCATGTTGAGGTATCTCTTTGGAATGAGGAAGCGTCCGTTGGCATCGAGGCTTACGGCTTCCACTTCCGAGACGAACTGCCTGAACACCTGCTGGTGTGCGCTGTTCCATCGGTTGAGCCGTTGGCGCAGACTGTCCATCTGCTCATCCCATACGCTTCCGGGATAGAGTACGAGGCATGGCTGGAACACGTCCTTGCGCATCACAATACGTTCCTCGCCGGCACTTTGCAGCGCCTTGCGGAACGCAGCGGGAAGGAATGCCCTGCCTTTGCTGTCGGTTTTTGCTTCAATATTACCTAAAAAACGCATGCGTACCTATCTTATCACATAAAATCCGCTCCAAAGTTACATAAATTTCCCCACAATTCCCCACAATTCCCCACGCTTTTTTGCAGCATAAAAACATTATTTTTGTGTTAAAGTCCATATTTAGCTGATTTGCAATGGCTTGCAGCGCTTGTAGCAGAACGGCGGAGCGTGTGTCGCTACGTTGTAAGCGAGGTGGTGTCGGGATGGTATTGGTGAAACATAAGTATCTGTAAATCTGATGGACAGTGTGATATGGGGAATTTTTCCCTTTATTTTTTTACGGCTACCGGTAAATATTGCGTGAATGGCAGTTGCAAACCGACCACGAAAGGGGGTACGATTTAATGCGTATAACATTTATTTGCTTTTATGAAAAATGTTTACTTTAACGTGTGTTAATAGGCATCCAAACCTCGATTTGTAACCTACGACGCGAAAATGAGCGTTTTTTATCTCAAATAGGGAGCGCTGATAGTCAGTAAGTTACGCGTTTTGCGATTTAATACCATTTCATCGGTTTACGATTACGTACGTTAGCTCATTGCGATTACGCTTTTTTCGCACTGCCGTTACGTCGTAATGACGATGCGATTACGTCGTAATGGCAGTGCCGATACGTCGTAACGGCGTTGCCAAAAAAGCGTAATCGTTTTTCGACCCGTCGGGAGC
>CAMTJK010000003.1 GCA_947072805.1 uncultured Prevotella sp. | reverse complement strand
GATTAACACACGTTAAAGTCAAGATTTTTCATAAAAGTAAATAAATGTTATACGTGTTATATCACATACAGTCTAATGAGCAATTTTGATTAAATTCTTACGAATCAATTGGTGCTTAAAAATTATCTTTAACAGCCACATTTGCTGTAAATGTAATTTTGGAATATATTCTCAATATACTACCAAATGATACACAATGTACAAAAAAAACGAGAAAAATTACTTTTTTAGAATAATTTGTGTATATTTGCAATACAAAGAAAAAAGCGAAGCTTATGGAATGTGGAGACGCATTGGAATCGAAAATAAACCGTAGTGACTATAAAGTACTCATAGTAGATGATGTTGTAAGCAATGTGTTATTGCTGAAGATTCTGTTAACTAACGAAAAATTTCAGATTTGTACGGCTACCAATGGGCGCGATTGTGTAGAAAAAGCAAAGTCTGAACATCCCGACCTGATACTGTTAGACGTCATGATGCCCGATATCAACGGCTTTGATACTGCAGTTATCCTTAAAAAGGATCCTGAGACGAGAGACATCCCTATCATTTTCCTTACAGCACTCAACACTCCTTCAGATCTTGTACATGGTTTTCAGGTAGGAGCGAGCGATTTTCTTACCAAGCCTTTCAATAAGGAAGAACTTATAATGCGTGTGATGCAACAGATATCTCTCGTTGCCGCACGTCGGATAATTGTAAGACAGAATGAGGAACTGAAGCGTACCATAAGCAATCGCGATAAAATGTACTCTGTCATTGCGCACGATTTGCGCTCACCGATGGCAAGCATCCGTATGGTTCTGAATTTATTCGTAAACACAGTATCACCCGAGCTTATTGGTCCGGAACTGTTTTCTCTCATAGATAAGGCAAACAAAGAATCGGAAGAGACACACAATTTGCTTGACAACCTGTTAAAGTGGACGAAAAGCCAGACAGGACGTTTGAATGTAGTATATCAAGACTTCGACCTGAATGACGTTATTCCAGGTGTGGTTGATATCTTTGTGATGATAGCCGATACCAAACACATAAGGCTGAACTGTGATCTTGGCGATGACAACCTTGTTGTACATGCCGATAACGACATGCTGAAAACAGTTATCAGAAACTTTATCAGCAATGCCATAAAGTTCAGTAACGAGGGCAGCAGTATCGATATAACAGCACGTCGTGCTGGTGACTATGCCAAGATAAGCGTGCGAGATCACGGTGTGGGCATCAGCGAGAACCGCATAGAAGGTCTGTTCCATAGTGGCGAAACAACTTATGGTACAAGCAACGAAGAGGGAAGCGGACTCGGATTGCAGCTGTGCCAGGATTTTGCACGCAAGAATGGCGGTGATGTAGAAGTGGAATCTGTACTCGGCGAAGGCAGTACATTCAGTGTTCTCGTGCCGCTGACGAAAAAGGAGGGGTAGTTGGCCGGTTCTGAAAAATCATATTTAAAATAAAGAAAACTCGCTAAAAATCAATTTCTTTATTCTGCAAGTGTATAATCTCATGATTTTGTTGTACATTTGCAGAAAATAATGTATTATGGGTATTTTCGGATTATTTAACAGGAAAAAGAAGGAGACACTGGATAAAGGTTTGGAAAAGACAAAAGTAAGTGTATTTGACAAACTTGCCCGAGCCGTAGCCGGTAAATCAAAGGTAGATGATGATGTATTAGACAATCTCGAAGAGGTCCTGATAACAAGTGATGTCGGAGTAGACACGACTTTGAAAATAATAAGACGTATAGAAGAGCGTGTGGCAAGAGACAAATATGTAGGAACGTCCGAACTAAACCAAATACTTTGCGAAGAAATAGCAGCACTTCTTACAGAGAACAATAACGGTGACAATGACAAGTGGGACTTACCGACAGACCATACCCCATATGTTATATTGATAGTAGGAGTCAATGGAGTAGGGAAGACCACAACCATCGGAAAGCTGGCATACCAATTCAAACAAGCAGGCAAGAAAGTTTATCTTGGAGCAGCAGATACATTCAGGGCAGCTGCAGTAGAACAGCTGTGTATCTGGGGAGAGCGCGTCGGTGTGCCTGTCATCAAGCAACAAATGGGTAGCGATCCGGCATCTGTCGCTTTCGATACCCTGAGTAGTGCGAAGGCAAATGGTGCCGATGTGGTGATAATAGATACAGCAGGTCGTCTTCATAATAAGGTGGGACTGATGAATGAGCTTAAGAAAATAAAAGATGTAATGAAGAAAGTACTGCCGCAGGCACCGGATGAAATAATGCTTGTTTTGGACGGAAGTACCGGTCAGAATGCTTTTGAACAGGCGAAGCAATTTTCTGCAGTTACTCAGATAACATCGTTGGCAATTACCAAGCTTGACGGTACAGCCAAGGGCGGTGTGGTTATAGGTATTAGCGATCAGTTGAAAGTGCCTGTAAAATATATCGGACTTGGTGAGGGCATGGAAGATTTGCAGTTGTTTGACAAAAATCAGTTTGTAGATTCTCTGTTTAACAACAGGAAATAAACTACCTATAAGGATTTGTACCAATAAATTTCTTTATGAAGAAAAACACTATCGATATTATAACGATGGGATGCTCAAAAAATCTCGTCGATAGTGAGAGCCTGATGAGCAAGCTGATGGCATGCGGATATCATTGTGTTCATGACAGCAAGAGACCACAGGGTGAGATAGCAGTGATAAACACGTGCGGTTTTATTGAAGATGCAAAGCAGGAAAGCATAGATACCATATTGGAATTTGCCCGGGCGAAGGAAGAGGGTAGGATAAGACGCCTTTACGTAATGGGCTGCTTGTCACAGCGTTATCAGAAAGAACTTGAAGCTGAGATTCCACAAGTTGATAAGTTTTATGGTAAATTCAATTTCAAGGAGCTGGTGAATGATTTAGGTGCAGCAGACACCTCTGTATGTGATGGAATTCGACATATAACTACCCCAAGGCATTATGCCTATATAAAGATTAGCGAGGGATGTGACAGGCATTGTGCCTATTGTGCAATACCTATCATGACAGGTAAGCACGTAAGCAGACCTGTTGAAGAGATAATTGATGAGATTACCCAACTCGTTTCCGCAGGTACAAAGGAATTTCAACTTATAGCACAAGAACTGACATACTACGGAATTGATATAGATGGGCAGCATCATATTGCAGAACTCGTTACAAGGATATCCGAGATAAAAGGCGTAGAATGGATAAGGCTTCATTATGCTTATCCCACACATTTCCCTTGGGAACTGTTATCCGTAATAAGAGAGAGGCCGAATGTATGCAAATATCTGGATATTGCCCTTCAGCATATTTCAGACAATATGTTATCGCGTATGAAGCGTAATGTTACACGGCAAGAGACATTCGATTTAATAACGCGTATACGCAAGGAGGTTCCTGGCATACATTTAAGGACGACATTGATGGTTGGCTTTCCCGGAGAAACCGAGGAAGATTTTAACGAGTTGGTCGAATTTGTAAAATGGGCACGTTTTGAAAGAATGGGAGCGTTTGCTTACTCGGAAGAAGATGACACATATTCTGCACAGAATTACAAGGATGATGTTCCTGCAGAAGTCAAGCAGCAACGTCTCAACAAGCTTATGGCCGTCCAGCAAAATATAAGTGCAGAAATAGAAGCCGCAAAAGTAGGACAGATACTGAGAGTCATTGTTGATAGAAAAGAAGGTGACTATTATATAGGTCGCACAGAATTCTGCTCTCCAGAGGTTGATCCGGAAGTTCTCATAAAGGCATCAGAACGTAATCTGAAAGTAGGCAGATTCTACAATGTAAAAATCACGGCATCAGAAGAATTTGATTTATATGGCAGTGTAATTACACATAATAAGTAAACAAGACATGAACAATAAGGAATTTATATCCGAATTATCTCAAAATACCGGTTATAGTATAGCGGATACAACAAAATTGCTCAATAATGTGATTAATGCTATGAGTGATTGCTTCCAGGAGAATGATTCTGTTGTTATTCCTAATTTCGGCGCATTTGAAGTAAAAAAGAAATTAGAGCGTATAATGGTAAATCCATCAACGCAGCAGCGCATGCTTGTTCCCCCAAAACTTGTACTTGGTTTTAAACCAAATTTGGCATTAAAAGAAAAACTAAAGTCAGGAAAGAAGTAGATATGAGCAAGATATCCATAAATGATATTGCAGATATTTTAGTAAGCAAGAATGGTTTAGAAAAGAATGAAGCCGAATCATTCGTGACGTCAATCTTTGATACATTGCAGGAAGCTCTGGAGAGAGAAAGCATCGTGAAAATCAAAGGGCTTGGAACATTTAAGATAATTGGTGTTGAAGCAAGGGAAAGCGTAAATGTAAATACCGGTGAACGTGTCGTAATAGAACGTCATGGTAAGGTTACCTTTACGCCAGACAATACAATGAAAGAGTTGGTAAACAAGCCTTTCTCACAGTTTGAGACTGTTGTCTTGAATGAGGGTGTCGAGTTTGATGATATGAAGGATGATAAAGATGATTCTTTGTTGGAAAAGGAACAAGAAGTATCAATAGACCAGCACAACGATACTGTAATAGATAATAACAATGAAGAGTCAGAAGATAATGTGCATCAGTCCGAGACAGAGGCTCCCGGGGATGATAATCTTTGTGACATGGCAAATGAAAAGACTATAGACACGCAAGATAATAGCAACGATGATGTACAACCTTATGGCATTAATGTAGTTAATGCGGTTGGACCGGGAACGAACGATGATAATACAGTAGATGACTGCCGGGAAGAAGAGAATGCCGTTATTGATGAAAAGATAATACAGGACAATCCTCCTGTTGATAATGAAGAGAAAGAAAAAAAGGAAGACAATATTGAAACCATGAATAATAATGTAATGGAATCTTCTGAAACAGATGGCGATGAAGACAGCATACAGGAAACAACTCCGGCTAAGCGTGCATTACACTGGCTTCTATATGGCGCTTGTTCAGTTCTGTTTATAGGTCTGGCTTTTGGCGCGGGATATTATTTCGCAATGAAAACAATAGATTCGGATACAGATAACAGTATATCAGTCCATACAAGAACAGACTCTATACAGAAACGTATGTCTGAAGCGGCTATTGCACATACCGATAATAAAGAACAGAAAAATGATACGTTAAGCAAGAATGATACCCTGTCTACATTAAAAGACCGTAGTGTTGTTGTAACAAGAAATGATAAAATAGAAACAGCAACAAAGAATGTTGTCGAAAACGAGAAGAGAGAGAGTACGGATAAAAAAGAATTTGATTCGTCTGTATATGATAAGATGGACGTTCGTGTAAGAACCGGAGCATATCGTATAATAGGTACGGATTTCGAAAAGACAGTGAGACAAGGCGAAACTCTTCATGGTATATCAAGACAATTGTTAGGTGAGGGAATGTCTTGCTATATTGAAGTTTACAATGGACTTGATAAGAATTCAGAATTGAAGGCCGGGCAAAAAATCAAGATTCCGAAATTGGAATTAAAGAAGAAACGAAAAGCAAAAACAAAAGCCGAGTAAAATATTCGGCATACAGGATTATTTGTAAAATAGAATATACTTCCGCCCTATTTATGAAGTATATTCTATTTTTACTTTACAATGGTATTATAAACCGATTTGCATTATCAAAGTTTTCATTCTATGAATAGCTAAAACAGCAACGGACATAATTAGAAATTAGATGTGTTTTTTAATATTATTTAGATTGATATTTTCATGATTCACTTATTAAATCACTACTTTTGCGTAAAATTTGAAGAAAGATTAATGTAAAAAAGAACATTTTATGGCAGAAGCTATTGATATTCGGGAACTTAACATACGAATAGAACAACAAAGTTCGTTTGTTACAAACTTGTTATCAGGGATGAATCAAGTAATTGTCGGTCAAAAACATCTTGTTGAATCTCTGTTGTTGAGCATGCTTAGTGATGGTCACATTTTATTGGAAGGCGTTCCCGGACTTGCAAAAACTTTGGCGATAAAAACTCTATCAGAACTTGTTGATGCGGACTACAGTCGTATTCAATTCACACCGGATCTACTTCCGGCAGATGTGATAGGAACAATGATATATTCTCAGAAAGACGAATCTTTCAATGTTAAGAAAGGTCCTGTTTTTGCCAATTTCGTATTGGCAGATGAGATAAACCGAGCTCCGGCTAAGGTTCAAAGTGCATTGCTTGAGGCAATGCAGGAAAAACAAGTTACAATTGGTAGTACAACCTTTAAATTGCCTGCTCCATTCCTTGTAATGGCAACACAGAACCCAATAGAGCAGGAAGGTACTTATCCTCTTCCGGAAGCACAGCTTGACAGATTTATGCTTAAAGTTGTTATTGATTATCCGACACTGGAAGAAGAAAAGAAGATTATCAGAGAAAATCTTGCAGGGAGTCTTCCACAAATAACGCCAGTAACTTCTTCTGAAGAAATACTCAAAGCACGTTCTGTTGTAAGGGAAGTTTATATAGATGAAAAGATAGAACAATACATTGCAGATATTGTATTTGCAACAAGATACCCGGAAAAATACGGACTGAAAGAACTGAAGAACATGATTTCCTTTGGAGGCAGTCCTCGTGCAAGTATTAATCTTGCGAAAGCCTCGCGCGCTTATGCTTTTATAAAGAGGCGTGGGTATGTTGTTCCGGAAGATGTACGTGCTGTTGCTTATGATGTATTGCGCCATCGAATAGGACTGACATACGAAGCAGAGGCAAGCAATATGTCAAGTGAAGAAATTATAAGTAAGATTATAAATAAGGTGGAAGTACCTTGATGAATACGCAAGAAATAATAAAGAAAGTACGCAAGATTGAAATAAAGACCAGACGACTAAGCTCCAACATCTTTGCCGGACAATACCATTCTGCTTTCAAAGGAAGAGGAATGGCTTTCAGCGAGGTACGCGAGTATCAGTTTGGTGACGATGTCCGTGATATTGATTGGAATGTCACAGCAAGATTCCACAAACCATATGTAAAAGTATTTGAAGAAGAAAGAGAATTAACAGTGATGTTGCTCATTGATGTGAGTGGTTCTCTTGATTTTGGCACAAGACAGCAGCTAAAAGCTGAAATGGTAACAGAAATTGCTGCAACTCTTGCCTTTAGTGCAATACAGAATAATGATAAAATAGGCGTGATATTTTTTTCTGACAAAGTAGAAAAGTATATACCACCACAAAAGGGACGCAAACATATTTTGTACATAATCAGAGAAATGCTGGATTTCCATCCGGAAAGCAACAAAACAGATTTAAGCGAGACACTACAATTCCTTTCCAATGTGATAAAACGAAGGTGTACAGTTTTTGTTTTAAGCGACTTTTATACACGTAACTCATTCTCACAATCATTGACTATATGTAGTAAAAAACATGACGTTGTTGCAATACAAGTATATGATCCGTTTGACAAGGAATTACCTAATATCGGCTTGATGAAGATTGTAGATGCAGAAACAGGACATGAACAATATATTGATACAAGTAGCAAGAAGCTGAGAACGGCTCATTCCACTTATTGGAATAACCGACAAATGGAATTAATTGATACATTTAATAAAAGCAATGTGGATAATATCAGTATTGCAACAAACCAAGATTATGTAAAATCTTTGCTTATGTTGTTTAAACAAAGAAGTTAGCATGAGGAAAATATTGTTTCTTATTATACTGTTATTAACAAGCATATCAACAAAGGCAGGTGTTACTATTGAAGCAAAAGTTGATAAATACCAAATGTATATAGGTGAGCAAGCTCATCTTGTAATAAGTGTTATATCAAACAAAGATGCTAATGTGGTATTTCCGGCATTTCACCCTCAACAAATGATTGTAGATGGTGTGGAATACTTAAACTCGTCAGATATTCAGACTGAAAGCATAAACGAAGACGAGATTAAATATTCCAAATCGTATACAATTACGTCTTTCGATGGGAAATTATACTATTTGCCACCATTCACAGTGAAGGTAAATGGAAAAGAGGTGAAAAGCACAAGCCTTGCACTAAAAGTGCTTGAGGTTGAACTGGATACTACACGTATGGATTTTTTTTATGGTCCTAAGGATGTTCAAGACAATCCTTTTTCATGGAGTGAATGGGGCGAATTGTTCTGGTTAAGCTTCATAATGCTGGTACTTGTTGGATTGGATTATTTCTTATATATATGGATTCGAGATAGAAAGCCTATAAGAATAAGAATCAAAATTGTTAAGAAACTCTTACCTCATCAGAAAGCGATGAAAGAAATAGAAGCTATTCGAGAAGGAAAATTGACAATAGCTGAAGATACAAAAGAGTACTATACGAAGCTGACAGACACCTTACGCAAGTATATTCAGGAGAGATATGGATTCAATGCATTAGAAATGACAAGTAGTGAAATTATATCACGTCTTGTGGAGGCTGATAGTAATTCACTTGAAGAATTGCGTAATTTGTTTCAAACGGCAGATCTCGTGAAATTTGCGAAATACTCTACTCCAATTAATGAGAACGACATGAATTTGGTGAATGCGATAGACTTTATCAACTCAACAAAAGTTGAGAATCAACCGATGGAAGAAGTCGTAAAACCGCAACTTACAGAAAAGGAAATACAATCAAATCGAACAAGATTGGTGTTGCAGATACTTTTAACAAGCGTCTCTTTGTTGTGTCTCACCATACTGATATATGTAATATGTAATCTCTATTTGTTGCTATATTAGGCAGTCGTGTTATAACAGTTTTAGTTTTTACTTGAAATAGAAGACTATGCAATTTGCTAATCCGGAATATCTGTTTTTACTGTTGTTGATAATACCATATATATTATGGTATGCAATTTTCCGAAAGAAGACAGAGCCAACAATGCGTATGAGCGACACCTTTGCTTTCAACAGCGTGTCACAGAGTTTGAAGGTGATATTGTTGCCGATTCAAATGATTTTTAGGATAATTGCATTTTCATCTATTGTGATAGCTTTAGCAAGACCTCAGACTCAGAATTCCTGGAAAGACAAATGGATAGAAGGTATTGATATTATGTTGGCCATGGATGTTTCGACAAGTATGTTGGCGGAGGATTTAAAGCCTAACAGAATTGAAGCAGCAAAACAGGTTGCGGCAGAGTTTATTGCCGGTCGTCCAAATGATAATATCGGTTTAACAATCTTTGCAGGTGAGTCATTTACTCAGTGTCCAATGACTGTTGATCATGCTTCTTTGTTGAATCTGCTGCAGAATGTTAGAACAGACATTGCGGCACGAGGACTGATACAAGATGGTACTGCTATTGGAATGGGATTAGCCAATGCCGTAAATCGCCTCAAAGAATCCAAATCCAAAAGTAAAATTGTAATTTTACTGACAGACGGGAGTAATAATATGGGAGATCTGTCGCCTATGACCTCTGCTGAAATTGCAAAAAGTTTTGGTATACGAGTTTACACAGTTGCGGTCGGAACAGACAAGATGGCTCCTTATCCGATGCAAGTGGGTGGTCGTATCCAGTATGTAAATATGCCTGTTGAAGTAGATACAAAAACCTTAAGTGATATTGCAGACGCAACAGATGGTAATTTTTACAGAGCAACAAGTTCATCTGAATTAAAGAAAATATATTCGGAAATAGATAAACTTGAGAAATCAAGGCTAAATGTAAAAAAATTCAGTAAAAGATATGAGGCATATCAACCATTGGCAATGATTGCAATTATATCGTTACTACTTGAAGTCTTACTAAGAATAACTGTATTTAGGAAATTACCATAAAGACTATGTTCAGATTTGAAGATCCACAATATTTATATATATTAGTGCTGATACCTATATTGGCACTGATTCACTTTGCCATATATCATATACAGAAAAAAAAGATTAAGCAAATAGGTGATTACTACTTGATAAAATCACTAATGCCCAATGTGTCCAAGTGGAGACCAATAACGAAATTTTGGTTATTGGAAATAACTCTTGGACTGATGATTATAATGTTGGCACGACCGCAGTTTGGAACAAAGATTAGAAATGAAAAAAGGGTGGGTATAGAGACTATAATTGCCCTGGATATCAGCAATTCCATGTTGGCAGAAGACGTTGAACCAAATAGATTGGAAAGAAGCAAAATGATCATAGAAAATCTTGTTGATAATTTCTCTAACGATAAGATTGGTCTTGTGGTTTTTGCAGGAGAAGCTTTTGTTCAATTGCCAATAACGAGTGATTATGTGTCTGCTAAAATGTTTCTGAATACTACAAATCCTTCCCTTATATCTGTTCAAGGTACAGACATAGCAAGAGCAATAGACGTTGCATCAAACAGTTTTACTCAACAAGAAGGTGTGGGTAAAGCTCTAATTGTTATAACAGATGGAGAAAATCATGAAGGCGGAATAAAAGAAGCCGTACAAAAGGCGAGGAAAAAGGGAATTAATATTTTTATATTGGGTATAGGTTCTACAAATGGTTCGCCTATTCCAATACCCGGAACAAATGAATTTATAACCGATAATTCCGGTAATGTTGTAGTTTCTGCACTAAATGAAAACATGTGTCGTGAGATAGCTTCTATGGGAGATGGCACCTATATACATGTTGGCAACAATGGAAATGTCCAGAATTTATTAGATAAAGAACTTGACAAATTGTCAAAGAAAGAAATATCAAGTAACATTTATAGTGATTACGATGAACAATTTCAAGCTGTAGCACTTCTCATATTATTCCTTTTGATTATTGAAGTATGTATTAACGAATGTAAGAATCCGCATTTTAGAAACATATCATTGTTCGGTACGAAATGTGTCTTCTTCATTGTTTTATTCATGTCTGGAACTTTTTATGCTAATGCCCAGACTGACAGATATTTTGTTAGAAAAGGAAATAGACAATATCACCTTGGTGAACAAAATAAGGCTGAAATATTTTATACTAAAGCAAAAGAAAAGAATTCTCAAAATCCTCAAGCTAATTATAATTTGGGTACCGTTTTGATGACACAAGAGAAAGACTCTTTTGCTATTGATATGTATAAAAAAGCAATTCGTAACGAAAAGGTACCAGGTAGAATTGCAATGTCTTTTCATAATATGGGATTGATATATCAAAATAAAAAAGAATATGCTCAAGCAATAGAGGCATATAAAAATGCTTTACGTAATAATCCATATGACAATGAATCCAGATACAATTTAGAATATTGTAAACGTCAAAGTGAAAAGCAAAAACAAAATCAACAACAGAATCAGCAAAAACAAGACAGTAAAGATAATAAGACAGACAAGAAAGAAAAAAAGGAAAAAAATAATCAGCAGCAAAAACAGCAAAATCAAAATAACAATAAGGATAAAATGAGCAAGGAAAATGCAGAACAATTGCTCAAGGCTGCTATGCAGCAAGAAAAAGACACACAGGAGAAGATGAAAAAAATGAAGCAGCAACCCAATAATCGTAGGCTGGAAAAAGAATGGTAATTATGAAAAAGGTTTTTGTTATATTTTCTCTTTTCACATTTCTGATAAAAGTGTCGGGGCAATCTTTTGTAGCAGAAGCCCCTTCACAAGTTAGTGTGGGTGAACAATTCAGGCTGACATATAAAATAAATACTCAAAATGTAAGTGGATTTAAAATTGAAAAAATGCCAGATGAATTGGAAATATTGATTGGTCCAAGTACATCCTCTCAATCAAGTTTCCAAATTATAAATGGACATACAACATCAACGTCTTCTATTACATATACCTACATATTGTGTGCAAATAAAAATGGTAATTATGACATTCCTAAAGCTCAAATTGTCGCAAATGGAAAGCGTATAACGTCAAATGCTATAAAAATTCATGTTGTAGGTAATTATCAGAGCAAAAGTAATTCTACATATCCAAACAGAGGTAATACGCAGCAAGCCGCTGGTACAAGAATCTCCAATTCTGATTTGTTTATAAAAGTAACAGCAAATAAGAAAAAGGTCTACGAACAAGAGCCTGTATTACTAACATACAAGGTTTATACACTCGTCGATCTTACACAACTTGAAGGTAAAATGCCTGATTTAAAAGGCTTCTATAGCCAGGAGGTGAAATTACCGCAGCAAAAGAGTTTTAAGATTGAAACTATAAATGGGCGACCTTATCGTACTGTTACAGGTAGTCAGTATGTCATGTTTCCGCAAAAGACAGGTAAATTGGACATACCAAGTCTGACATTTAATGGTGTTGTGGTTCTAAGTAATCGCTCCGTGGATCCCTTTGAAGCTTTTTTTAATGGAGGCTCCGGATATATAGAGGTTAAACAGAAGATTACGGCACCTGGAGTCACTATTGATGTTGAGCCATTACCAACTCGGCCTGCAGATTTCTCTGGCGGAGTAGGAAGCTTTACCATTAATGGTCAATTAAATAAAAATACGACAAAGGCCAATGAGCCTGTATCTATAAAAGTTACAATAAAGGGAGTTGGTAATCTAAAGTTGATAAAGGCTCCATCTGTTCACTTTCCCAAGGATTTTGACAAGTTTGATCCTAAGATAACAGATAATACTAAATTGACTACTAATGGAATAGAGGGTAGTTATATATATGATTATCTTGCCATACCACGACATCCTGGTAAGTACGAGATACCACCTATAGAACTCACTTATTTCGATACGCTCGAAAAAGGATACAAAACAATTCGCACAAAATCTTTTGTCCTAAACGTAGAAAAAGGAGATAAAATGTCTTCGACAAGTAATTATACAGGACAGGAGGATTTAAAACAATTAAATAATGATATCAGATTTATAAAAACAGGTAAGAGTAGTATTCATGAAATCAACGATTTCTTTTTTGGTTCTTATGAATATATTATATCAATTATAATTATTCTTTCAGGTTTTACATGCTTGCTTGTAATACTTCGTAAACGTACTTTGGATAGTTCTAACATAGGCAAAATAAGAGGTAAGAAAGCAAATAAATTGGCAACGAAAAGATTAAAGTTTGCCAATAAGCTTATGTGTGCTAAAAAACAAAAGGAATTTTATGATGAAGTGCTGAGAGCATTATGGGGATATATAGGTGACAAACTGAATATGCCTATTGAGCGAATTTCCAAAGAGAACATAAGCTCATGCTTGACAGATTGTAACATATCGGAGGAAACAATCAAAGAATTTATATCAGTTATTGATGAGTGTGAATATGAACGTTATGCGCCTGGAGATGTTCAAGGTAATATGAACAAGACCTATGAGGCAGCTTTATCAGCTATCATGAATATTGAAAACACCATGAAAAAGAAAACGCATTCAAGGCAAACACTTATATGGATTGTGATATTCCTTGTTTTTTACCCATATCAGAATTTTGCTTTAACAAAATCTGATGCTGACAATGCTTATATCAACCAGAAATATGGTGAAGCGATTAAGACTTATGAGGAATTATTGAAGACTGGCGTGTCGTCGGATTTATATTATAATCTTGGCAATGCTTACTATAGAACAGAGAATATTACTTGTGCTATTTTAAATTATGAAAGAGCTTTGTTATTATCTCCAGGTGATACTGATATACGATTTAATCTACAAATGGCTCGTTCAAAGACAATTGATAAAATAGTACCTGAAAGTGAAATGTTTTTTGTCACCTGGTATCGTACACTTATCAATATAATGAGTGTAGATGCCTGGGCCAGGACATCTCTTATTTCACTTTCCTTGTTTGTCGTATTTATTCTGTTATATTTATTCTCATCAAAAATTGTACTTAGAAAGGTTGGCTTCTTTAATGGAATACTATTTTTTATAGTATTTATATCATCTGTAATTTTTGCTTATCAGCAACGAAAGAATTTGGTCAACAGAACCGGTGCTATAGTTACAAGTCCATCAATAACTGTCAAAAGTACTCCAGCTGATAATGGAACAGATCTGTTTATATTACACGAAGGAACAAAAGTTTTAATTACGGACGATTCCATAAAAAACTGGATAGAAATACGATTGGCAGATGGTAAAATTGGCTGGATAAAGTCTACTTATATTGAACTTATATAAAAGAAAATGGATTGGGATTCTATCATACGATTTGACAAGGATATGCTGTTGCTCGTAAATGGAAGCGACTCGTTATTCATTGACGGACTTGCTACCACTTTGACGACAGCTACAACATGGATACCTTTGTATGTTGCCTTGTTCTATCTTGTTCTTAGGAACAGTGAAAGTATGAAACAAATATTACTGATTGTTTCATGTGCAGCACTATGTGTACTATTGGCAGGGACAGTAGATGACACTTTTGTAAAGCCTAATGTTGCAAGGTTCCGTCCAACTCATGATTCAGAAATAGGATTTTGTGTTGATATCGTAGATGGTTATAGGGGGGGCAGATACGGTTTCTTTTCTGCTCATGCCGCTAATACGTTCAGCATTGCTGTTTTTTTTAGTTTTTTAGTTCGCAATAAAATTCTAACTTTTTTTCTTTTAACCTGGTCTCTGCTAAATTGTTGGACACGTATGTATCTTGGAGTCCATTATCCTGGTGATATTTTATGTGGATTATTATGGGGAGGTATTTCAGGACTTGTCATATATTTCCTTTATTTTAAGATCAATACTAAAATGTCTAATGGAATGAGATTTATTTCATCACAATATACCTCAACCGGATACCAACAAATAGATGTTGATATAGTTATCAATGTATTAATACTCTTATTTATATATTCAATTATTCGTGCATGCATGATGATGGCCTAACCTGTTCTGACCATGGATACTAAAAATATACATATTTGTGATTACGACTATCCCTTGCCGGATGAACGTATAGCAAAATTTCCGATAGAGAAACGTGATCATTCCAAGTTGCTTATTTATCGTAAGGGTAAAATTTGCGAAGACATTTTCTATAGGATAACAGATTATTTACCTAAAGATGCCTTGATGATTTTTAATAACACGAAAGTCATACAAGCAAGGATGCATTTCAAGAAGAATACCGGAGCAAATATAGAGATTTTTTTGCTTGAACCATATCATCCTGTTGATTATGAGGCTATGTTTCAAACAACAGTAGAATGCTCATGGTTATGTCTAATAGGAAATCTAAAGAAATGGAAAGAAGGTACGCTCGCCCGAAAATTCATGATAAAGGGTAACCCTGTAAATCTGTATGCAGAATACATTAACGAAGAGCGCACATCACATCGTGTAAAATTTTCATGGGATAATAAAAATATTTCTTTTGCAGAGATTCTTGATGAAATAGGTGAATTGCCAATACCACCATATCTTAATCGTAAGACACAGGATAGCGATAAAACAACATATCAAACTGTTTATTCAAAAATAAAAGGAAGTGTCGCTGCACCTACTGCAGGATTGCATTTTACAGAATCAGTCCTCGCACAAATTGATAAATCAGGAATAGAACGAGATGAAATAACATTACACGTAGGAGCGGGTACATTCAAGCCTGTTAAATGTGATTGTATTTCAGATCACGAGATGCATACGGAATACATCAGTGTACACAAGGAAACTATCGAGAAGCTTATACAGCACAATGCCATGGCAATAGCTGTAGGAACTACAAGTGTCCGTACGCTTGAAAGCCTATATTATATGGGGCTTAAATTGTCTGTTAATCCAAATATTTCAGAGGATGAGTTACATATAAACCAATGGGAACCATACACTGTGAAAGAATGTATAACACCTGTTCAAGCAATGCAAAATATACTTGATTATCTAAATAGGAATAATCTTAATATCATACACACAAGCACACAAATCATTATAGTTCCCGGCTATGAATATAAGGTTGTAAAAATGCTTATTACAAATTTCCATCAACCCAAGAGCACACTGCTACTGCTTGTTAGTGCTTTTGTACAAGGAAATTGGAAACTTATCTATAGGTATGCTTTAGAACATGGTTTTAGATTTTTAAGTTATGGTGATAGTTCGTTATTAATTCCGTAAATAATATGAAAATAGGGGATAAAGTTCGATTTCTTAGTGAAATCGGTGGTGGAGTTATTGCTGGGTTTCAAGGAAGAAACATTGTTCTTGTAGAAGACGCAGATGGTTTTCAGATACCGACACCGATAAACGAAGTTGTTGTTGCAAATGAAGATGAGTATACCGTATCTCATTTAATACAGAATAAATCATCTGAAAATCATTTTCCTCAGCATGAATCGGAAGACGATCCTGCTGATAGACCTATAACATTCAAAAAACCAATAGAAGAAAGGAAAGGCGGTGATAGCTTAAATGCATATATTGCTTTTGTTCCTCTTGATATAAAGGAATTTAATTCAACTCGTTTTGAAAGTTACTTTATTAATGACAGTAATTATTATATGCGTTATACGTATATGATAGCAGAAGGGGCTGAATGGACATTGTACTCCTCTGCAGAGGTAGAGCCCAACACAAAACTTTTTATACAGGAGCTAGGACGAGACGAGCTTAATTCTATGGAACGTATATGTGTACAAATCGTTGCATACAAGAGAAATAAGCCTTTTATAATCAAGCCTTCTATTGATGTACAAATCAGGCTTGATACTGTAAAGTTTTACAAGCTGCATACCTTTAAAGAGAATGATTTTTTTGAGCAAAATGCTCTTATATATACCATCGTCGAGAAAGACAAGGCTGTTAGATCTGTACTACTTGATCCTACACAGCTTGAAGTTGAAATGCAAACAAAAATAAACCTAGATCAAGTATCATTTCAACAAGCAAAGAAAAATATTAAGAAAGACAGGTCTGAAACTCCAGTTGTAGTAGATTTGCACGCAAATGAATTATTGGACTCTGTTTCCGGACTCTCCGCTTCAGAAATATTGAATTATCAAATTGATATATTTCACAAAACCTTAAAAACATACGAGAAGAAAAAAGGTACAAAAATAATATTTATACATGGCAAGGGTGAGGGTGTTCTCCGCAGTGCCCTAATAAAAGAATTGCGTTATCGTTATAAACAATATATCTACCAGGATGCATCATTTCAAGAATACGGATATGGTGCCACACAAGTAACTATTAAATAATTATTCAATGAAATTCGGATTTATAACTGTTGCGGCGGCCGTTCCTTCTGTAAGAGTGGCTGATACAGACTATAACATACACGAGATTGAGAATCTTATAGCACAGGCAGAAGGAAAGGGCGTAGAAATAATTGTCTTTCCAGAATTATGTATAACAGGTTATTCCTGTCAGGACTTATTTAGATCGCAGTTGCTATTGGAAAAATCGGAAGAGGCATTGATGCAACTTCTTGATTTTACTAGAATGCTTGATATCATATCAATAGTTGGTTTGCCGGTATCGGTTAATGGAATTCTGTTAAATTGTGCTATTGTAATTCAACATGGAAGTATATTGGGACTCATTCCAAAGACATACTTACCAAATTATAACGAATTTTACGAGAAGAGATGGTTCGCTTCTGCTCAAGATTTGAACGATACTGAAATATATTTAGGAGGAAGTCCAATTAAAGTGTCTGCAAAGCCTAAAATATTTTCAACAATGGATGGAGTAAAATTTGGAGTAGAAATCTGCGAGGATCTATGGGCTCCAATACCTCCAAGCAATAATCTGGCATTAGCCGGAGCCGAGATAATTTTTAATCTTTCTGCAAGCAATGAACTGATAGGTAAACATGCTTACTTGAGGTCTCTTCTGTCGCAACAAAGTGCCAGAACTATGTCTGCCTATGTTTATTCTGGTTGTGGATATGGTGAAAGTACGCAAGATGTGGTATATGCAGGAAATGCCTTAATTTTTGAGAACGGAAAGTTGTTATACCATGGACAACGTTTTTCATTATCATCGCAAATATGCATAGGACAGGTGGATGTTGAAAGACTTCAGGCTGAACGTAGAACAAATACTACTTACATAAATGCACAGCGGCATGCACAAGCAGAAGTTATAGAAGCAAAACCAATAACCCCACGTGACTTTTGTCTTATGAGGGATATTGATCCACTACCTTTCATACCTCCAAAAGACACATTGGCAGAAGGTTGCGAAGAAATTTTGAATATCCAATCAGCTGGTCTTATAAAAAGACTTGTACATACAAATTCGACGAAAGTCATACTCGGTATTAGTGGTGGGCTTGATTCGACATTGGCTCTATTGGTATGTATACGTGCATTCGATAAACTTAAAATAGATAGAAAGGGTATTATTGGCGTAACAATGCCTGGTTTCGGTACAACAGACCGAACACATGATAATGCCATTACGTTAATGTCTGCTTTGGGAATAACAATAAGAGAAATAAACATTTCAAAAAGTGTAACTCAGCATTTCGAAGATATTGGACATAACCAGTTCGTACATGACATAACATACGAAAACAGTCAAGCAAGAGAAAGGACACAAATACTTATGGATTTGGCTAATAAACTGTCTGCTCTTGTAATAGGTACTGGGGATATGAGTGAACTGGCCCTCGGATGGGCTACCTATAACGGTGATCACATGTCAATGTATGGAGTCAATGCAGGAGTGCCCAAAACACTTATCAGACATTTAGTAGACTACATTGCAAATAACGAGATGGATGAATTATCTAAAGAAACTCTTATTGATATAATAGATACACCTATAAGTCCAGAACTGAAACCAGCTGACGAAAACGGCAATATAATGCAAAAGACGGAAGATTTAGTTGGACCTTATGAGTTACATGACTTTTTTCTCTATTATTTCCTTCGTTTCGGATTCCGTCCAACTAAAATTTATATGATGGCCAAACAAGCATTTAATGGAGCAAATGGAAATGTATGTAAATATACAGATGATTCGATAAAGCATTGGCTGAAAGTTTTTTTGCGTCGTTTCTTTAACCAACAATTCAAACGCTCATGTTTGCCTGACGGTCCTAAGATTGGAAGTGTAAGCCTTAGTCCTCGTGGTGATTGGAGAATGTCAAGTGATTCATCCTCTGCCATATGGTTGAAAGAATGTGATGAGTTATAGTACTAAAGTTTAATGAATTCAAAAAAAGCTTGAGGGTGTGTCATAATTGGCGTACCCTCATTATATAATCATCGAAAATAATAGAAATCGAATAGGAGATAATCGTTAATCATAGGCGTTTATCTTCTACTCGATTTCTTTCTATATTCCACTTTTTTAAGTACATTTGCATAAGAAATAATTATAAAAGCAATATGCAAGAAAAAAGTAACAATTCATTTGACAGATATATTTCAGATATTTGTAACGAACAAAAGTTGAATGACTGTGAGGAAAGAGAGTTATCCGAACGTGTCAAATGTGGAGATGAAAAAGCGCTTGAAGACTTCGCAAAGGCAAATCTGAAATTCGTAATTTCCATTGCTAACAAGTACAAAAACAAGGGGGTAGATATTGAGGATTTAATAAGTGAAGGAAATATGGCTCTCATAAAAGCAGCGAGAAACTTCGATGCAGGACGTGGTGTGCGTTTTGTTTCTTATGCATCACCGTACATTATAAAAAGTATCGAACATGCTATAAAAGAGCAGAGTGACCTGCTGTGGAGGAATGATAAATGTGGAAATATGTCAAAGAGAAATGTAAGACAAGCATTGTCGGCAGATGCTCCGTTGGGAGGACGTGAAAATATGAATCTCCTTGGACTTATAGAAAACATTAATTCACCATGTGCTGACGCTCATCTCATTGACGCCAACACATCAAGTGAGATGAAGAACATTCTCAAATCACTTAACGAAAGAGAGCGTTCTGTTCTTACTCTTTTTTTCGGTATTGATTGCGAGAAATTGACCTTAGCACAAATAGGAGATAAAATGGGTCTCAAGCGTGAGAGAGTTAGACAGATAAGAAACAAGGCATTACGTAAGATTAAACGTGATTCAAAACAGGATTTCTTGTCATAAGTTTCCGGTGTTATTAGATTATGAATAAATCAGCTTTCAATGTCGAATTAAATGGAAGATAGGATATTAGAAGCGTTGAATAAATGCCAACGTGATGCAGTGGAGTATTGTGAAGGAGCATCTTTGGTTATTGCAGGAGCTGGTTCTGGGAAAACAAGAGTATTGACACATAAAATAGCATATCTTCTGAAGAATGGATATGCCCCTTGGAATATATTGGCTCTTACATTTACGAACAAAGCGGCAAAGGAGATGAAGGAAAGAATTGGGGCTCTTGTTGGATATGATGACGCAAGACGTCTAAATATGGGAACATTTCACTCCGTATTTTCAAGGATATTACGTGCTGAAGCCTCTTTGCTGGGATATAATAGGAATTTCACGATATACGACCAAGGGGATTCACGCTCGTTGATAAAAAACATTATCAAGGAAATGTGTCTTGATGACAAGACATATAAGGCAAATATGGTCTCTGACAGGATAAGTATGGCTAAGAATCGCCTTATAACTTCTCATTTATATGCTTCAAGCAGTACAACGATAAGGGAAGATGTCCTGAGAAGAATGCCCCTTATAAAGGATATATATATACGATATTCTGCAAGATGCAGACAGGCTAACGCAATGGATTTTGATGACTTGCTATTAAATACGTACTATTTATTAAATGATAATGATGATATTAGAAGAAAATATGCAGATATTTTCAAATATGTTTTAGTGGATGAATACCAGGATACAAATTACGCTCAACAGGCAATAATAATACAACTTACAAAGGAACATCAAAAAATATGTGTGGTTGGTGATGATGCTCAAAGCATATATGGCTTCAGAGGGGCTGATATTGACAATATTCTTGGCTTTACAAATTTATATACTAATGCCAAAATATTCAAGCTTGAACAGAATTATCGGTCGACTAAATATATAGTACAGGCTGCAAATAGTTTGATAAAACATAATGCAAGACAGATACCCAAAGATACATTCAGTGAAAAAGAGCAAGGAGACCGACTTGTTGTAAAGCCTGCATATAGTGATATGGAAGAAGCATTGATTGTCTGTCGTGATATAATGACACTAAAAAGAGCAGATAATTGTGATTTTAGCGACTTCGCAATTTTATATAGAACTAATTCACAAAGTCGTAGCTTTGAAGAATGTATGCGTAAGATGAATATTCCTTATCGCATATTTGGTGGTCTTAGTTTCTATCAAAGAAAAGAGATTAAGGATGTTATAGCATACTTCAGGCTGGTTGTCAATCCTGATGACGAAGAGGCCCTGAGAAGAATTATAAATTATCCGACAAGAGGTATCGGTGAAACAACGCTAAATAAAATAATCGAAAAAGCCAACGAATATAATGTAAGCTTATGGAGAATAGTAGAATCACCTGAATACTACGGTCTTAAAGTTGGCAAGACTGTATTGGCAAAACTAGCTAATTTCAGAGAAATGATATCTTCATGGCTTTTGCAGGCAACAACTGTTGATGCATATACTTTGGGAAAAGAGATAATAATCAATACAGGAATAATGAAGGATATTGCATCTGGTAAGGAGCCAGAAGATATTGCAAGACAAGAAAATATTGTAGAAATTCTTGCAGCAATGCAGAACTTTGTAACAGAAAGAGAAGAGGAAGATAAAAAAGATAATTATTTTTTGGATGATTATTTGCAAGAAGTATCACTGTTAAGTGAACAGGATAGCGAAGAAAATGAAACTCCTAAAGTATCACTCATGACTATACATAGTGCTAAGGGACTTGAATTCCCGAATGTTTTTGTTGTTGGGGTAGAGGAAAACATATTTCCATCTCCGTTGAGTTGCAATTCAATGAGAGAACTTGAGGAAGAACGAAGATTACTATATGTGGCTGTTACGAGGGCGGAAAAACGTTGTATAATTACATGCGCACAGAATAGATTCAGATATGGTCGTATGGAATATGATACGCCATCACGTTTTATCAAGGATTTTGATCCTTCATTGATTAAGATTGTTTCTCGTCATGATACCTACAGTGCAGAATATAGATCCCCAAATGTACAAAAGGATTATTACAAATCTATAACGTCCAAACAACCGATAAAACGTCACTCTTCATATAATTCAGATTCTTCAGTCACATCAAAATCAAATATTGACGGTGTCTATGCTTCGAATGATACAGAAAGAATAACCAAAGGACAACTATACATTGGAGTGGTAATTGAACATCAAAGATTTGGGCGTGGAACAATTACAAACATGGAAGGTTGTGGAGAGAATCTTAAAGCAACCGTAAATTTTGAACATGTGGGAATAAAACAATTGCTTTTAAAATTTGCGAGATATAAAATCGTCAAATAGAATATGTCATAGCATGCAATAAGCTGATAGAGATCGTTATTACAAAGCATCATCCTCAGGACGCACAAGAGGATGATGCTTTATTTTAGGCAGATGTTTAATTTTGCGTAAATATGCTTCTTTCTTTATTTCATATTCCTCTCTATGTTTTTCTAAATAATTATCAGCCATCAGTCTTTTATAAATTTGTTGTAAATTATACTTATTGTGATGGGGGCATGCCTGTTATTATCTCCACCAACTAACCTAACACTTTTTAATGACATATCATTTGTAACATTAGTAATAGAAGAGGATGATGAAGATTGGTTGTATGATATAGACACAGGAACTAAAACAACCTTATTCCAGTTGTCATTTATGTTACCATTCAACATATTTTCATACATAGCATTTATCAGTGTTGAGATATTGTTAAATGTATATGTATTGTAGGTAGTGTTATATGATGCAATGTAAGAATACTTGTTGTCGGGTAGATTCTTATCTTCAAAGAACTTATACAAGCTATCTTTGGGTAACAACAATACTTGAGAAGGGATATCCAATGCTTTATCTGCATCTTTGGGGTTCATGTGATTGAAAACAATCTTTGCAGAACTTATGTCATCTTTCTCATGGTTTTGGAATATTGACTCAATAGGCAGTGTTACCTCTGTACAAATACCAGCAGGTGTTTTAAGATATGTACAAGTGTCATTTGTCGCAAGTTTCGATATGGTTTGTCTATCATTTACAATGTTTGTTGCTTGTAATACTTCTTCAGTACCCGATAATAATAAAATACCATTATATTCGGTATCATCCTCCTTGTACTTGTAGTTTATGGCTAATTCCGTCAGATACACCTCAGACATAACACCAAGTCCATCTGTTGATTTTATATAGAAGCCAGGGCATACATTGTGTATAAAGCTATATGAGCTTTTAAAATACTCGGGATGATCATAATACATCCGCATTATATAAGTTCCGTAATTCTCATATTTGATATTGTTCTTATCAATATATGGTTTATTAAGCGGAATTGTCACGAATTCCATATTTGTTTTATCAACAATGAGATCACGTATACTATCAGATAAATTCAAATCAACAGGTGAATATACTTTGCTTGTTATTATAGCATTATTATCTTTACGTAGAAGATTTTCAGGACTGAAATTGGTATAATAAGTGGTATCTTCTCGCATAGGCTCGTCCATTTCATAAACTGTAAGCTGCATGGAATTTAGAGAATCACCAATAGATGAATAAAAATAAATTTGTATTCTACTTGACTCTGCAATAATTTCACCAGCTTGATTACGACTTGTGATAGAGTTTTTTGAAGGAAGAATAGATGTCTCGTCCAATGATTCCAGTATCGAGAATTGCGTCATATAATTACTTGTCACATATGTTTGTGTTTCTGCGTCCTTTATTTTACCAAGATAGCAATATCGGCTTTGTGAAAGAACAGAGTCAACAACAATAGATCTTGTACGGACAGGGAATGTATCAGTAATTATTTCAAATTGATCAACAGCGTTTGTTAAGGAGTTGCCAATAGTATCCGTGTTATCATCACAAGAATATAATAGAATAGTGCTAAACACAATTCCATACAATAATCCTATTTTATTCATTGAAAGTAAAAAATCTAAAAGATTTATTATACGATAGAACTGTTACTATTCGGTTTTGCTTATAAGATTATAAAAGTCTTCATAAGAATCTATATAATCATTACCGGAATATTCTAAAATTGGTAAATTACTTTGCTTTGCATAGTTAAGCAATGGCTCATTCACATCATTCGTAGCTTCAATTATTCCGTCTGAATAATCAATGGCAAGTTTACCTAACTCTTCAAATGTAAAGTTATCGTTGTATTTATCTAATATATTTGTTTTAACATCACGAAATTCCAAACATTTTTTGAAGTTATTACCAAGATCTTTATTCAAGGATTTTGTGAATAATGAAGTCACAACTTTTGCATTTGCAAAAGACGGTTCCTCGTGATATGCAGTCTTTACATATAAGGGTATTACAGCACCCATCCATCCTTGGCAATGGATTATATCAGGTGACCAACGCAATTTTTTTACGGTCTCAAGCACGCCACGTGCAAAGAAAATTGCTCTTTCTCCGTTATCAGGATATTCTTCTCCCTGTTCATCAACAGCCATTTGACGTTTGGTGAAATAATCATCATTGTCAATAAAGTATACTTGAATGCGAGTCGCTTGTATTGATGCTACTTTGATAATTAGAGGATGGTCGGTGTCATCGATAATAAGGTTCATTCCGGATAAACGTATCACTTCATGTAATTGTCCGCGACGTTCGTTGATGTTACCCCATTTAGGCATAAATGTTCTTATTTCATGCCCTTTTTCCTGCATCATTTGCGGTAAATTGCGCCCCATGATTGACAACTCGCTTTCGGGAACATATGGTGATATCTCCTGATTAATGAACAATATTTTTTTTGTCATGACATTATTTTTTATCAAATGCAAAGATACAAAAATTATTTGGCAAATATTCCTTATGTCATTTGATTTTAGATAAATAACCCTTTTATTTGGCATATTTTTACTATATTTTTTCCTTATTTGGTAAAAATGTTGTTATTTTGCATGCAATTTTGATTGAAGTATATTATCTATATAAATAATGAAAATTTTTCATAGTATTGTTGACATTCAGAACGAGCTTTTTGAAGTACGAAAAGGAGGAATATCTACAATAGGGCTTGTTCCTACAATGGGAGCGTTGCACGAAGGACATGCTTCTCTCATCAAACGTAGTGTTCTGGATAATGATGTAACAGTTGTCTCTGTTTTTGTTAATCCGACACAATTCAATGATAAGAACGACTTGAAGAATTATCCTCGAGATTTACAATCTGATTGTTTGTTGATAGAGAAATGTGGTGCTGATTATGTTTTTGCACCAACAGAATCTGATATATATCCGCAACCAGATCATCGGCATTTTGAATATCCTCCCATTTCAACAGTAATGGAAGGGGCTCATAGACCAGGACATTTTAATGGTGTATGTCAGGTGGTAAGCCGCTTATTTTATATTGTACGCCCAGAAAAAGCTTATTTTGGTGAAAAAGATTGGCAACAGATTGCCGTGATCAAGGCCATGGTTCAGCACCTTGGGATAAATGTTGATATTGTTGAATGTCCAATTATACGAGATAATGACGGCTTGGCTCGTTCGAGTAGAAATATGTTACTTGCTCCAGACGAACGTGCCATTGCTCCCAATATATATAGAATTCTCAAGGAGAGTATTGCGTATTCCCACAAACATTCAGTAGCAGATACCCGAACATTTGTTATTGATTCCATAAATAAGATAGACGGATTGGATGTTGAATATTTTTCTATCGTAGATGGGAATACCCTACAGGACATTTCGGATTGGAATGATACCACATATGTGGTTGGTTGCATAACTGTTTATTGTGGGAGCACCCCGATACGTTTAATTGACCATATAAAGTACAAATGCTATGATGATTAACGTATTAAAGTCGAAGTTGCACTGTGTTAGTGTTACAGAAGCTAATCTGAATTATATGGGTAGTATTACCATAGACGAGGATTTAATGGATGCGGCAAACTTGATTGCTGGCGAACAGGTGCAAATTGTTAATAACAACAACGGTGAACGTTTTGAGACCTATATAATTAAAGGCGAAAGGGGATCTGGGTGTATTTGCCTTAACGGCGCTGCTGCTCGGAAGGTTCAGGTTGGTGATATCTGTATTATTATATCATATGCACTTATGGATTTTGAAGAAGCTAAAAAATTCAAGCCAACTGTTGTCTTTCCAAAAGAAGGCAATAAACTATGATTAAATAATCCATACAGAAGCAAAACCACTTTTACATCAGTATAATAATATAATATTTTAGAAGAAGTCTTTCGTTAGATTGTTATGCACAGACTATCATTCTTTTTAACATCTGTCTTTTTCTGTCTACCAGAAACCATGACTTCCAATCGCATCTTCAAAGCGTAATTATATCTACACTAAAATTTAGAGGTAGTTATCATCATACAGCTAATGTACTATTTGGTTAAATAAAAAACACTCCCAATGAGTATAATCTCGTTGGGAGTGTTTTTTATTAGTTAGTCTTTGTCGGATTATTCGATGACAACAAGTGCATCACCTTCCATCACACTTTGACCGGGCTGAACGCACACTGCCGTTACTTTGCCGGACTTCTCAGCATCAAGATTATTTGCCATCTTCATTGCTTCAAGAACAACCACAGTGTCTCCTGCTTTAACATCATCACCGACAGAAACCTTTATTTCTGTTATGACTCCTGGTAATGGAGCTTTTACGGCATCCTGAGTATTAACAGCATTTGACTTTGCTTGTGACGAACTTGATTCTGATGGTTTTGCTTCTACCGGACGAATTACTACTTTCGGCTTTTCTTTCGGCTTTTTTGCCTCCATCTCAACCTTATATTCGTCACCATTTACAGTAACGGTAGCAATGTTTTCCACGATATCACCTATGGCAACTTCATATTTGTTACCATTGATTGTATATTTGTATTCTTTCATATCTATGGTATTTTAAGGATGTTCAGTCATCGTGAGAGCATGACCATTCCATTGGGTCTCACGTGTGACAATGGTAATTTTACCGGACTCCTGGTCATGGACATTATTGCCCTCGAACTCATGTAGAGCCAACGCTATTGCAGCTAATACTTCATTGTCTTTTTTCATAATGCTTTATTTATGAGTGTAACAGAAAAATCCTTGTATGAAGCAGGTAATATCTGCTTCTTACATTGGAATATTACCATGCTTCTTTGCCGGTAAGCTTTCGCGTTTTGTTGCAAGCTGAGCGAGACCTCTACAAATACGGAAGCGAGTGTTACGTGGTTCAATTACATCATCTATATATCCATATTTTGCCGCCTGGTATGGATTAGCAAACATTTCTGTATACTCTTCTTCTTTTTCTGCGAGGAAAGCATTCACGTCTTCACCAGCGTCCTTCTTTGCTTTTGCCTCCTTTGCGCAAAGAACAGCAACAGCACCGGATGCACCCATTACTGCAATTTCCGCTGACGGCCATGCGTAATTAAGGTCTGCACGAAGTTGCTTACATCCCATAACTATATGGCTTCCGCCATAGCTCTTGCGTAATGTAACCGTAATCTTAGGTACTGTAGCTTCTCCGTAAGCATAAAGCAGCTGCGCCCCATGAAGAATAACAGCGTTGTACTCCTGTCCTGTACCGGGAAGGAATCCAGGCACGTCTACGAGAGAGACAATTGGAATATTGAATGCGTCGCAGAACCTCACGAAGCGTGCACCCTTGCGACTGGCATTAACATCAAGCACGCCGGCATAACATGATGGCTGGTTGGCTACGATACCGACACTCTGACCATTGAAACGTGCAAAACCAATGATGATATTTTTTGCGAATTTAGGCTGCACCTCAAAGAATTCTCCGTTATCTACAACAGCACCGATCACCTTATACATATCATATGCTTCATTGGGGTTCTCGGGGATGATAGCGTTCAGGCTGTCTTCAAGACGATCGATAGGATCTTCGCATTTTTTACGTGGAGCCATTTCCATGTTGTTGGAAGGAATATAGCTAAGCAAAGTCTTTATCATCTGCAAGCCCTCTTCTTCGGTAGATGCAGTAAAGTGTGTAACGCCACTCTTTGTTGCATGTACGCTCGCTCCTCCGAGATGTTCCTGATCGATGTCTTCTCCCGTAACTGTCTTAACAACTTTAGGACCAGTCAGGAACATGTACGAAGTATTTTCCATCATAAGTGTAAAGTCTGTCAATGCAGGTGAATAAACAGCTCCTCCGGCACAAGGTCCAAATATTCCACTGATTTGCGGAATCACGCCAGAAGCCAATATATTACGTTCAAAGATTTCACCGTAACCTGCTAAAGCGCAGATGCCTTCTTGAATACGAGCGCCACCAGAGTCATTGATGCCAATTACGGGTGCTCCCATTTTCATGGCCATGTCCATTACTTTGCATATTTTTTGAGATACAGTTTCTGACAGAGAACCGCCATTAACAGTAAAATCTTGTGCAAAAATAAAGACCAGACGACCGTCTATTGTTCCAGAACCAGTTACGACACCGTCACCAAGATATAGTTTCTTCTCCATTCCAAAGTTAGTGCAACGATGCAGTTTGAACATGTCATATTCTTCAAAACTACCTTCGTCGAGCAACATGTCTATGCGCTCACGTGCTGTATATTTGCCACGTGCATGCTGTTTTTCAATGGATTTTTCACCGCCTCCGAGACGAGCTTGTTCACGTTTCTCGATGAGTTGCTTGATTTTTTCTAATTGCTTGCTCATTATTCTAAATATTAATGTTCACACAGTTCTGTCAATACTCCGGCAGTCGATCTCGGATGTAAGAATGCTATATTAAGATTCTCGGCACCTTTCCTTGGTGCTTTGTCAATAAGTTTTACACCCTTGCCATCACATTCAGCGAGAGCTTCTGTTACTCCATCTTCTATACAGAATGCCACATGATGCACGCCGTGATTGCCTTTGTCAAGCCATTTCTGGATTGTACTTTCCGGAGATGTCGGTTCAAGAAGTTCTATTTTAACTTCTCCACATTTCAAGAATGCCGTTTTAACTTTCTGATCGGCAACCTCTTCAACTCCATAACACTTAAGTCCTAAGACTTCCTCGAAATAGGGCAGTGCCTCGTTGATACTTTGCACCGCGATCCCAAGATGTTCGATATGAGATATCTTCATAATGATATAATTTTGGATAATAATACAAATTCTAATATTTACGAAAACAATATAAACGAGTATAATGAAAGCGTACTTTTCTTTGTCACTTACGCCAACAACTCGCGCCTCAATGCACCATATCATAATGCAGGGATAAAGCAAATGAACGTCAAGAGATGTTGTTCTCCACAGACAAGGTGCATCTTATC
>CAMTJK010000002.1 GCA_947072805.1 uncultured Prevotella sp. | reverse complement strand
AAAAGCATTTTAGCAACAGTGTTGCTGGCAGTATCGTGCCTGTTTACTGCAAGCGCATCAAACACCATCGGGTACACCAACGGGCAGTACAGCAGGTCAAAACTCTTCAGAGTGGGCACCGGAAACATACAGGGCATGGCGTTCAAACTGGACAGCGAGAAGCTGACAATGCTGAAAGGACAGACCATATCGGCTGTAGAAGTAGTGTTCGGCTCACGTAACAGCACAGCAAATGCAGCCACCCTGTTCATTACCACAAATCCCGACGCCACACCCTTGCGCAAACAGGAGGTGACAATATCGCGTGCCGCACAATGGCTGACGTACAGCCTCGACACACCCTACACCATTACCGGCGACGAGGGGGAACTATACGTGGGATATACGGCTGAAATTTCCAACACTTACTACATGCTCGCGTCCGACTTTGCAAGCGATATGCAAGGCGTATGCTATGCCTACGACGAGGGAAAATGGGTGGACCTGTACGGAAAGGGCTTCGGAGGCGTGAACGTGAGGGCCGTAATAGGTGACGATGCCGCCATAAAGGACGTGACACTGAAACCCGTATCCACCGACGGATACTTCAAGGCAGGAGCGGCCTACACCTACGCTGCACAGCTGCGCAACTTCGGTACAGAGAAAGTGAACAGCTTCGACCTGGAGGTGAGCGTGAACAACGGTACGCCGCAGACGCTAAAATACAACAATCTGGCACTCGCCAACGGAGAAACATACGACTTCAACCTGCCGGAGATAAATGCCGACGCCAACGGCAAACTGCCCATATCGGTAAAGGTGGTGGCTGTAAACGGCTCTGCCGACCAGGCACAAGGTGACAACGTGTATAATGCAGACATCTTCTTCTATCCTGCCGACATGCAGAAGAAACTCTTGCTGGAGGGATTCACCGGACAGGACTGCTCAAACTGTCCAGAGGGACACCGGGCCATAGCTGCCGCACTCGCATCTGCAACCACACCGGTAGTGGAGGTGATGCACCACGCAGGATATTTCCCCGATATCTTCACTACAAACATTGACTACTACTACACGTTCTTCTACGGCGGCAACACATACGCACCCGCTGTGATGGTAAACAGAATGACAAACCCACTCGTAGGTACCGTACCCGTGATAAACACTACACAGAGCGCAATAGAAAGCTCGTTTGATCTGTTTGCCAAAAGACAGCCGTACGTATCGATAAAACTCGCCACCAACTACGACGAGAATACACGCGACATAAAGGTGAAAATGGTAGCATACATAATCAACGACCTGCCCACAGAACAGACAGTATTTAACCTGCTGCTCGTACAGGACAGCATAAAGGCTTCACAGACGCTCGGCGGACAGTACTACAACCACGCCATGGTGACAAGGGCTGCGCTAACAAACAACGCATGGGGACTTATAATACCGAACACGCTGTCTGTAGGCGACTCGTTGGTGTGGGAGACTACCTATAACCTGCCTGAAGCAATACGCTCTGACTACTGGACCACAGAGCTGCTCACCGCAAAGAACTATACGGAAGAGGACATCACCATACCGACAGACGCAAAAAACACTTACGTAGTGGCTTATGTGGGTGCTTACGACATGGAAGACATTGACGGACACGAAGTGTACAACTGCGAAATAGCCAACATCATGACCGGCAAAGGCCCGGGCGAATCTGACGGCATTGACAACGCTACCGCAGACAAGAACTATGACATAAGGATTTCGGCTGACGAAAACGGCATACGCGTGGAAGGTGCAGAGAGCTGGAGCCTGTACGACATGACAGGAAAGAGACTCGACAGCACCAAACAACCCGCCTGCGGAATATACATTGTGAAAGCTACTGCCGGAAGCAACAGCGTGACGGAAAAGGTATACGTGAAATGACCGCACGAAACACGCATATGTAACATCAAACAATCGACATCGAAATGAATATTCTACGACACACCATCATCGCCGCAGCCTTAGCAGCGGCAATGGGACTGACAGCACAGAACACATCGAAGCTCTCGCCGCGAAGCATACTGAAAAAAACAGCACCGCAGACCGTACTCACGGCTTATATAAACACGGACGAGGGCTCGCTCGACAGAGAGGCTCTCGAAAAACTCGGTGTGAAGATAACAATGCTTGCCGACGGAATGGCTACGGCACGCATACCGGCAGACAAACTCGCCGATGTGGCTGCCACAAAGGGCGTGGAATATGTGCAGACGGGAACGGAAGTAAACTACATGCTCGACAAGGCAAGGGCTGAAGCGGGCGCCGACAAGGTGGCGCAAGGCACAGGACTGGCACAGAGCTACACAGGAAAAGGGGTGGTGATAGGCGTGGTCGATGCCGGATTTGACTATCTCCACTCTGACTTCTACGACGCCAACGGACAACTGCGAATAAAACGGGTATGGGAACAGTCTCCCACACCTACAGGAAGCTACCACTCGCCGGAGAAATTCGGCTACGGAATAGAACTTTCTACCAAAGAGGAAATAGAAAGGGCTGCAGGAGACATAACAAACAACTCGCACGGCACACACGTGACAGGCATTGCCGCCGGCTCCGACAACTTCATGGAGGGGGCCTACAAAGGCGTGGCTCCTGAAGCGGACATCGTACTAGTAAGCATGGGGGCAACATCCAACGACAACGTAAACCTGACGAATGCCATTGCATACATATTTGACTACGCTGAAGCTGAAAACAAACCGTGTGTGGTAAACCTAAGTCTCGGCAACCACGCCGGACCGCACGACGGCACATCCACCTTCGACGTACTGGCCGGCAAACTCGCCGGTCCGGGACGACTGATAGTGGGCTCCGCTGGCAATCACCGCGCGGACAAATTTCACCTGTCGCGCACGTTCAAGGGAACTGACGATGAACCGCTCGCAACCTTCATAGACTTCAAATCGACGCTATCAACAAGCAACGTGGGCGGCGACATCGAGATATGGGGCGACGAGGGAACGGAGTTTGAGGTAAGCCTGGGGGCATACAGCGTATTCAACAAGACGGAAAGCTCGTCGGTAACGGTATCTTCTGCCATCACCGAACCACAAACGGTAAGCATAAGCGGCTACATGAGCGGCAGCCTGACTGTGGCAGCTGAAAGAAGTCCGCTGAACGGCAAGACACACATGGTGATATCGTCCTCACTGACAAACATCAGAAACAACTACCATCTGTCGCTAAAGGTAATACCAAAAACGGCAGGACACATAGACGTGTGGGCTGACAACATAAAGGTGGGACTGACAAACAACGGCACGGAAGGTTACAGTGAACCGTCGGAAACGGAATCGACCATCTGCGAGATAGGAGGCACAGCACCGCGGATACTTAGCGTGGGAGCTTACACCACACGCAACGAATATACCATTCTCGGCGAGACCACATCGCGCACGCTCAACGAACAGCTCGGAGCAATAAGCTCGTTCTCAAGCTACGGACCCACCGCCGACGGACGCATAAAGCCGGAGGTGACAGCACCGGGATGCTTCATCGTATCTGCCGTATCTGCCAACGATGCCTCCGGTACTCTCATCTACGCACAGGCCAACGAAGGCAATGGAAGATATTACATGTACGGCTACATGCAGGGCACATCGATGGCAGCACCGTTTGTAACGGGCGTGGTGGCTACATGGCTGGAAGCGTGTCCGTCTCTGTCGCCGGAACAGTTGAAAAACATTGTAAAGGAAACGGCAAGGAAGGATAATGCAACGGGAACATTACCGGAAATGGGCGACAACAGCTGGGGATTCGGCAAGATAGATGCCTACGAGGGTCTGAAGAAATGTCTGGAGCTGCAGGCTTCCGGCATAGAACAGACAACAAGACCATTTGAGGGCTCTGTAACAATGGATGGCAACTGTATCACCATAAGGACTGTTCCGTCTGCATCGCGCATTGCTACCGACATATACTCGGTGAAAGGTGAAAGGGTAAAGGGTGGCATCGCACACTCGGAGGTCGTTTCCATCGACATATCTACGCTACCCAAAGGCGTATATATCCTCAAGATTTCCACCGATGAGGGCATTCGCTCCCTGAAATTCGCAAAATAAACGACAGCACAAGCAGTATCCAAAACAGATATAAAGCCCCTTTTACACCGATAGAATATTTACCTCTTTGGCGGATTTTTTTCTGAACTCATCATTTTTGTTCGCCATCATATAGCGCAGAATAAAAATCAATGAGTTACGTAAAATATTTGGGTAATTTAGGGGATGGCGCAAGCCTATATCTCCGTACCATTGCTGCACATTTGTACGCAGAAATATACCTCACTGTAATTTCTATTCATTAGGACAAATGTTTGCCGCCATCCTCTCACTGATCCACCTCACGATGGATACCATTATAAATGCCATAAGCCTTCCTCCATTAGGACGGTTTCGGAACTTGCACCCATTATACAATACTCATGCCGAACGCGCAAAAATAAAGGTCCGGATGGCTGTTGCCACTCGGACCTTCAGTTATCTATGATTCAACGAATCGCCTTATTCAGCCTTAGGAGCTTCCTCTGCTGCAGGTGCTTCTGCTACAGGTGCTTCTGCTACAGGTGCTTCTGCTACTTCTGCAGCGGGTGCCTCTGCCTTGGTTGATTTGCGAGAACGACGTGTTGTCTTCTTCTTTGCTGCTGTCTTCGCCATGTTCTCATCGAAATCGACAAGTTCTATAAAGCAAATCTGTGCAGCGTCACCCTGACGTGTACCAAGCTTGATGATACGGGTGTAACCACCGGGACGATCACCCACCTTAGCTGCCACATCTCCGAAGAGTTCCTTCAGAGCAAACTTGTTCTGCAGATAACGGAATACCACACGACGAGAATTGGTGGAGTCATCCTTAGAACGTGTTATCAGGGGCTCTACAAATTTCTTCAAGGCCTTTGCCTTTGCAAGAGTCGTAGTGATTCTTTTGTGCATTATCAGCGAGATAGCCATGTTAGCAAGCATAGCATTACGATGAGATGCAGTACGACTCAAATGGTTGAATTTCTTATTATGTCTCATTTTAAATTATTCTTTGTCTAATTTATACTTGGAAATATCAGTTCCAAACGACAGATTCAGACTCTCGAGCAAATCATCAAGCTCGGTGAGCGATTTCTTACCAAAGTTGCGGAACTTCAAGAGGTCGGTCTTGTTGTACTGTACAAGATCACCCAACGTATCAACATCTGCAGCCTTCAGACAGTTGAGGGCACGAACGCTAAGGTTCATGTCTACAAGACGTGTCTTGAGCAACTGACGCATGTGAAGAACCTCCTCGTCAAACTCCTGATTGCCATCAATGTCAGAGTTTTCAAGAGTTATCTTCTCGTCAGAGAACAACATGAAGTGATATATGAGTATCTTGGCTGCCTCTTTGAGTGCATCCTTAGGCGTTATGGAACCATCTGTAGTAACTTCCAGAACCAGTTTGTCGTAGTCGGTCTTCTGCTCGACGCGGTACGGCTCAACTGCGTACTTCACGTTACGGATAGGTGTGTAGATAGAATCGATTGGAATTACATTGACATCGGTGCAGAACTCGCGATTTTCATCAGCTGGAACATATCCGCGACCTTTGTTGATTGTAATATCTATCTGCATTGAAGCCTTGGAGTCTAAATGACAAATCACTAAATCCGGGTTTAACACTTCAAATCCAGTCAGATACTTGCCTATATCACCTGCCTTGAACTCGGTAGAATTCTCAACAGTGATACTGACTTTCTCGTTCTCGAACTCTTCTACTACTTGCTTGAACCTTACCTGTTTGAGATTCAAGATGATGTTGGTAACATCCTCCTTAACACCGGATACGGATGAAAACTCATGCTCAACACCTGCAATGCGAATGGTGTTGATGGCATAGCCTTCGAGCGATGAAAGAAGAATGCGGCGCAGAGAATTACCTATGGTAACACCGAAGCCGGGCTCCAACGGACGAAATTCGAACTTGCCGAACTTCTCGTTTGCCTCCAACATTACGACTTTATCAGGTTTTTGAAATGCTAATATCGCCATTAATTCAATGATTTATTTAGAGTATAACTCAACAATTAACTGTTCCTTTATGTTCTCGGGAATGTCAGCACGCTCGGGCTTATGGAGGAACTTACCGCTCTTGGTGTTTTCGTCCCACTCAATCCAAGGATACTTGCTGTGGTTGAATCCTGCAAGAGCTGCCTCAATTACCTCAAGAGATTTTGACTTCTCACGAACAGCGACAATCTGACCGGGCTTTACAGCGTATGAAGGAATGTTGACCACCTGTCCGTCAACAGTGATGTGCTTGTGACCTACCAACTGACGGGCAGCAGCACGGGTCGGGGCAATGCCCAAACGGAAAACAACATTGTCGAGACGGCACTCAAGATTCTGAAGAAGAACCTCACCGGTAATACCCTCGGCCTTTGCTGCTTTCTCAAACATATTACGGAACTGACGCTCAAGTACACCGTATGTGTATTTAGCTTTCTGCTTCTCTGCCAGCATGACACCGTACTCAGATGTCTTTCTGCGACGGTTGTTGCCATGCTGTCCGGGAGGGAAGTTTCTCCGGGACAAAACTTTGTCAGCGCCGAATATGGGCTCACCAAAACGACGCGCAATCTTTGATTTCGGTCCAATATATCTTGCCATAATAATCTAAACTTTAAACTTGTTTCAACAACATTATACGTTATACTCTTCTTCTCTTCGGAGGACGGCAACCGTTGTGCGGCAGCGGAGTAACATCGATAATCTCTGTTACCTCAATTCCTGCTCCGTGTACGGCACGGATTGCGGATTCACGACCGTTGCCGGGACCCTTAACGTATGCTTTTACCTTACGAAGTCCAAGGTCGAAAGCTACTTTAGCGCAATCCTCAGCTGCCATCTGTGCTGCATAAGGAGTGTTTTTCTTTGATCCACGGAATCCCATCTTACCGGCAGAAGACCAAGAAATAACCTGACCTTCGCTATTTGCCAAAGATACGATTATGTTGTTGAAAGAGCTATGAACATGAAGCTGTCCCATAGCATCAACCTTTACATTTCTTTTTCTTGAAGTGACTGTTTTCTTTGCCATAATTCCAAATTCTTAATTCGTTATTAATTATTTAGTGGCTTTCTTCTTATTAGCAACAGTCTTCTTCTTTCCCTTACGGGTACGAGCATTGTTCTTTGTGCTCTGACCGCGAACGGGAAGACCGTTACGATGACGAACTCCACGATAGCAACCAATATCCATCAGTCGCTTGATATTCAACTGGATCTCAGAACGGAGATCACCTTCTACCTTGAATTCAGCACCGATAATTTCACGGATCTTGGCTGCCTGATCGTCAGTCCACTCGCTGACCTTCAGATCGCGGCTCACGCCGGCCTTGTCCAATATCTTTGCTGAACTACTTCGACCTATACCATAGATATAAGTCAATGCGATTTCGCCACGCTTCTCCTGGGGCAAATCTACTCCAACAATTCTTATTGCCATTGTAAATAAATGAAATAATTAAAAAAATGTTTGATTAAAAATTAACCCTGACGCATTTTGTACTTAGGGTTCTTCTTGTTGATAACGAACAGACGTCCTTTGCGACGTACAATCTTGCAGTCTGCATTACGTCTTTTCAATGATGCTCTTGTCTTCATATTATGTCTATCGTTTATTTGTATCTAAATACAATTCTACCCTTTGTGAGATCATAAGGACTCATCTCTACCTTTACTTTGTCTCCCGGGAGAATCTTTATATAGTGCATTCTCATCTTACCTGATATATGCGCTATTATCTGTACACCATTCTCAAGTTCTACGCGGAACATTGCATTAGAGAGCGATTCAATGATTGTTCCGTCCTGTTCTATAGCGGATTGCTTTGCCATACTTAATATAAATGTCCTTCTAAATGTTCCAATTCTTCGAAAGAAGATAAAATGTCAGCCTTGCCCTTACGTATCGCTATGGTATGCTCAAAATGTGCAGCTGGCTTACCGTCAATAGTGCGGATTGTCCACTTATCTGGCATCAATCCTATTGCTCTGTCGCCCATTGTTATCATTGGCTCTATTGCAATACACATTCCTGATTTAAGCATTATGCCGCTACCTTTCTTTCCATAGTTGGGCACCTGCGGGTCTTCATGCATCTCACGTCCTATTCCATGGCCAGTCAGCTCTCTAACTATACCATATCCGTACTCAATGCAATGATTCTGTACCGCATCTCCTATGTCACCGATATGTTTTCCAGCTGTGGCAGCCTCTATTCCCAAATAGAGAGATTCTTTTGTCACTTTAAGGAGCTGTTTGATCTCATCGCTAACCTCACCAACACAGAATGTGTAACATGAATCACCGTTGAAACCATTTAAGAGAGTACCGCAATCGATGGAAATAATATCACCATCCTTCAGAACGGTTCTATCGTTAGGAACTCCATGCACAACCACTTCATTTACCGAAGTGCAGATGCTTGCAGGAAACGGCTCTCCAAAAGGATTGGGAAAACCTTTGAACGTCGGTGTCGCACCATTATCTCTAATGAACTCCTCCGCGATCTTATCCAATTGGAGAGTCGTTACACCCGGTTTAATATGCTTCGCCAATTCGCCAAGTGTTCTGCTTACCAACAGATTGGCTTGGCGCATCAACTCTATCTCATCTTCTGTCTTCAGAAAGATTTTCATCTCCGAAGCTGAATATTAATACGCAGCTACTCCACCACGACCGTGTACACGACCTGAGTTAAGGAGTCCGTCATAATGACGCATCAGTAAATGACTCTCTATCTGCTGGAGGGTATCCAAAACAACACCGATTAGAATCAGCAATGAAGTACCTCCAAAGAACTGTGAGAATGCATCCTGAACGTCTAGCAAACCTGCGAGAGCAGGCATGATGGCTATAAACGCGATGAACAATGAGCCAGGCAGAGTGATACGTGACATAACCGTGTCAATATAGTCTGCCGTATCCTTACCAGGCTTAACACCGGGAATAAAACCATTGTTACGCTTCATGTCCTCAGCCATCTGAGTGGGGTTGAGCGTGATTGCTGTATAGAAATAGGTGAAAGCTATTATCAAGAGAGCAAACACGATGTTGTAAGTCCAACTATGGTGATCCATCATCGAACGAACGAACCACGAGGAATTTTCAGATGCTGAATACTGAACGATTGCTAACGGAATGAACATGATTGCCTGAGCGAAGATAATAGGCATCACATTAGCTGCAAACAACTTCAAAGGAATGTACTGGCGTGCTCCACCATACTGTTTGTTTCCTACTACACGCTTTGCATACTGTACAGGAATCTTACGTGTGCCTTGCACAAGAAGGATAGCTGCACATACAACAGCAAGAAGTACGAGTATTTCTATGAGGAACATTACAAGTCCGCCACCAGTAATGGCAGTGAAACGTGAGCCAACTTCCTGAATGAAAGCCTGCGGCAGGCGGGCAATGATACCTATCATAATTATAAGAGAAATACCGTTGCCTATACCCTTATCTGTAATGCGCTCACCCAGCCAAAGGATGAACATACTTCCCGCCGCAAGAATTACAGTAGCCGGGAAAATAAATACAGTCCATGAAATGCCTGTTGCCAAAGCCGTTCCAGCCTGCATTTTAAGGTTCAGCAAATAACTCGGTGCTTGGAATAGCAAGATTGCCACTGTAAGCCAACGAGTATAACTGCTGATCTTCTTTCGACCACTTTCACCCTCACGCTGCATCTTCTGGAAATAAGGTACAGCGACAGCGAGAAGCTGCATAACGATAGAAGCTGAGATGTATGGCATTATTCCCAATGCAAAAATTGAGGCATTGGAAAATGCACCACCGGAGAACATATCCAACAGTGACATCAAACCACCTTGTGTTTGCGACTGAAGTTTATCCAACAAAGCCGGGTTAATACCAGGCAATACGACAAATGAGCCGAAACGGTAAATCGTCACGAAAAGAAGAGTGATAAGCACACGCTGGCGCAGATCCTCAATCTTCCAAATGTTCTTCAGTGTCTCAATTAACTTCTTCATCTTTTTAGATTATTGTTGCGTTACCACCTACTGCCTTGATAGCTGCTTCTGCGGTCTTTGAGAATGCATTTGCCTCTACATCAACCTTAGCCTTCAGTTCACCGTTACCAAGAATCTTTACCAATTCCTTTCCGTTGGTGAGACCAGCAGCAACAAATTCCTGTATACCAATCTTGGCTAGGTTCTTTTCTTCTGCAAGTCTCTGGATTGTAGACAGGTTTACAGCGAAATATTCCTTGTGGTTAATATTTTTGAAACCTGACTTCGGAACACGACGCTGCAAAGGCATTTGTCCTCCCTCGAAACCTATCTTCTTCTTATAACCGGATCTTGCCTTGGCACCCTTATGTCCGCGAGTAGAAGTACCACCGAGGCCGGAACCGGGTCCACGACCGATTCTACGGCGTGAATGAGTAGAGCCTTCTGCCGGTTTTAAATTATGTAGTTTCATGTTTGAATCTGTTTTTTATTTGAATAAATTAGTCTATAACGGTCACTAAATGATGCACCTTACGAATCATACCGCGCAAAGAGGGTGTATCCTCATGCTCTACAACCTGCGAGATTTTACGCAAGCCCAAAGCCTGCAGGGTACGTTTCTGGTCAACGGGAGCACCAATTTTACTCTTTATCTGCTGAATTTTGATTGTTGCCATATTCAAACCTCCTTATCCTCTAAAAACTTTGTCCATACTGATACCACGAGTACCTGCAATTGTATAGGCATCTCTCAACTGGCTAAGTGCAAGAATTGTAGCTTTAACCAAGTTATGGGGGTTAGAAGAGCCCTTTGACTTTGCCAGCACATCCGTTATGCCTACGCTGTCAAGTACAGCACGCATAGCACCACCGGCTACTAGACCGGTACCGGCTGCAGCAGGGCGCATGAATACCTGTGCTCCACCAAAGCGAGCTTCCATTTCATGAGGTATTGTACCTTTCAATACAGGCACCTTAACGAGATTCTTTTTTGCTGCTTCTACACCTTTGGCAATAGCGGCTGTAACTTCACCAGCTTTACCAAGTCCCCAGCCAATAATACCGTTGCCATCACCGACAACAACTATTGCTGCGAACGTAAAAGTGCGACCTCCCTTTGTTACCTTCGTAACACGGTTTATAGCAACCAATCTGTCTTTTAACTCAACGTCACTATTTATTTTAACTTTATTCATTGCCATAATCGTTTAAAATTTAAGTCCACCCTTACGTGCAGCCTCTGCGAGCTGCTTAACACGGCCATGATAAAGGTATCCGTTACGATCGAATACCACAGAAGATATACCAGCCTCCAAAGCTTTCTTTGCAACGAGTTCACCTACTTTTTCTGCCTGCTCTATTTTGGGCATAGCCTCAAGACCGAGAGAAGAAGCAGCTGTGAGGGTTTTTCCCTCGTCGTCATTGATAATTTGGGCATAAATCTGCTTGTTGCTGCGGAAAACACTTAAACGAGGGCGTTCTGCAGTACCGTACACACTCTTACGAATTCTGTACTTTATCTTTATTCGTCTTTCTACTTTCTTTGTTGTCATAATCGTAAATTGTTAAAGTTATTTAGCCGAAGCTGTCTTACCAGACTTTCTGCGGATAACCTCGCCTTGGAACAATACACCCTTACCCTTATACGGTTCAGGCTTACGGAAAGAACGAATTTTAGCACAAATAAGACCCAGCAATGCTTTGTCGCAAGACTCAAGTATAATGAGAGGATTCTGGTTTCTTTCTGACTTAGTCTCGACCTTTACCTCAGCAGGGAGCTGAATGAAGATGGGGTGAGTATATCCAAGTGAAAACTCGATGAGATTTCCTGTATTTGATACACGGTAACCAACGCCGACAAGCTCGAGTACCTTCTTGTAGCCTTCACTTACACCGACAACCATGTTGTTTACCAATGCGCGATAAAGACCGTGGAAAGCCTGCTTCTGCTTGTAATTAACAGGGCTGTTCTCATCTATCTCGAATACAATATGACCGTCAGCTATCTTGACGATGATAGAAGAATCCACTTTCTGCGAGAGTTCTCCCTTAGGACCTTTTACAGTTACAACACCGTCGTTATTCTGAGCAACAGTGACTCCGGCAGGAATACTAATTGGTAATTTACCTATTCTTGACATAATTCAGTCCTCCAATTAATATACATAGCAAAGCACCTCACCACCTATTTTAAGTGCAGAAGCCTCTTTGTCTGTCATTACACCTTTGGATGTAGATAAGATTGCAATACCTAATCCGTTAATTACTCTCGGCATGTCCTTGTAACCAGTATACTTGCGAAGTCCTGGTGTTGAGACTCTTTTCAGGCATTTGATTGCGTTAGCCTTTGTGGCAGGGTCATATTTAAGAGCGACCTTAATTGTACCCTGCGGACCATCCTCTACAAATTTGTAGTTGAGGATGTATCCTTTCTCGAAGAGGATCTTAGTGATTTCCTTCTTCAAGTTTGAAGCTGGTACTTCAACAACACGGTGATGAGCCATGATTGCGTTTCTCAACCTCGTCAGATAATCTGCTATTGGATCTGTCATAAAATATAAATGTTTAATTAATCGGGACTACCCCGACAATATTAAAAAAAGTTTTTTGCTCAGTCTTTTACCAACTTGCTTTCTTTACACCTGGTATCAGTCCGCTTGAAGCCATCTCGCGGAACTGTATACGTGAGAGTCCGAACTGTCTCATATATCCTTTCGGACGTCCGGTTATCTTACAACGGTTATGCAAGCGGATAGGATTAGCATTTTTCGGTATGCTCTGCAGCTTGCGAGCAGCCTCGTAAGCCTCTGCAGGGTCCTCGGTAGTTGCTATAATCTTTTTCAATGCTGCGCGTTTTTCAGCGAAACGAGCTACGAGTTTGGCACGCTTCACCTCGCGAGCTTTCATTGATTCCTTTGCCATATCTATTAATCCTTTTTAGCGTTTTTAAATGGCAGGCCGAATGCTTTCAGCAAAGCATAGCCCTCTTCGTCTGTACGGGCAGAAGTAACGAAAGTGATGTTCATACCCTGAATACGGTCTACGGTATCGATATTTATTTCAGGGAAGATAATCTGCTCCTGAATACCGAGTGTATAGTTGCCACGTCCGTCGAATTTGCTTTCGATACCCTTGAAGTCACGGATACGCGGCAGTGCGATACGCACGAGTTTCTCAAGGAACTCGTACATACGCTCGCGTCTCAGAGTCACCATAACTCCGATAGGCATCTTCTTGCGCAGTTTGAAGTTAGCGATATCCTTCTTCGAGAATGTAGCCACAGCCTTCTGACCTGTGATAGCAGATATTTCGTTGATAGCTACATCAACGATTTTCTTATCCTGTGTTGCATCACCGAGGCCCTGGTTGATAACGATCTTCTTCAGAACAGGCACCTGCATAGCAGAACTGTAGTTGAACTGCTTAGCCAATTCTGGAGCGATCTGCTCCTTATAGGTTTTCTTGAGTTGTGCTGTATTCATTACTTAATTTCCTCCCCTGATTTTTTAGCGATACGAACTTTCTTTCCGTCTTCCGTTCTCTTGATAGCTACGCGAGTAGGCTCACCTGTTTTCGGATCAACGAGACTAAGATTGGATATGTGTATCGGAGCCTCCTGCTTGATGATTCCGCCTTGCGGATTCTTTGCTGAAGGCTTGGTGCTCTTTGAAACCATATTAACGCCCTCAACGATGGCACGCTCTTTATCAACAAGTACTTTCAGCACCTTGTGCGGAGCCGGATACTTGCCATTTTGGTTTTTTCTATCCTTGCTGTTTCCTGCGAGGACGAGCACCATATCGTCTTTCTTTATTTTAAACTTACTCATTTCTTGTCTTTATTAAATGTTAAAGAACCTCAGGCGCCAAAGAAACGACTTTCATGTTGACTGCACGCAGTTCGCGAGCCACGGGACCGAAGATGCGGCTGCCACGCAGTTCTCCTGCATTGTTAAGCAGTACACAAGCGTTATCATCGAAACGGATATATGAGCCGTCCGGACGACGAATTTCTTTCTTTGTGCGAACAATCAAAGCCTTCGATACTGCACCCTTTTTCAAATCACTTGATGGGATAACGTTCTTGACAGCAACGACAATCACGTCACCAACACTTGCATAACGGCGGCGGGTTCCACCCAGTACACGAATGCACAGAGCTTCGCGTGCACCGCTGTTATCACACACTGTAAGTCTTGATTCTGCTTGTATCATAATTACTTAGCTTTTTCAACAATTTGAACTAATCTCCATCTCTTTGTCTTACTCAAAGGACGGGTTTCCATAATGAGCACTGTGTCACCTATGTTAGCTTCATTCTTCTCATCATGAGCATGGTACTTCTTCGTCTTCTGGACGAACTTACCATAAATCGGGTGCATCTCCTTGAACTTAGAGGCAATAACAATGGTTTTATCCATTTTGTTGCTGATAACAACACCCTGTCTTGTCTTTCTTAAATTTCTTGTTTCCATCTGGACCATTATTATTTGTTAAGTTCTCTCTGACGGAGCACAGTTTTCATTCGTGCGATGTTACGACGTACGCTCTTAATCTCTGATGGATTCTCAAGAGGAGTGATTGTATGGTTCAACTTCATTTGGTTGTACTTGGCAACCTCTGCCTCTATTCTCTCTGCCAAATCCTTGGTATCGAGTTCTCTTACTTCTTTAATCTTCATAATCAAGCGTTTTTATCGTAATCACGTCTTACAACAAACTTAGTCTTCACGGGCAGTTTCTGTGCAGCGAGACGCAGAGCCTCCTTTGCAATGTCAAACGAAACGCCTTCCACCTCAAAAAGGATACGTCCAGGTGTTACCGGTGCCACCCATCCTGCGGGGTCACCTTTACCTTTACCCATACGTACGTCTGCAGGCTTGCGTGTGATAGGTTTGTCCGGGAAAATGCGTATCCAGACCTGTCCTTCACGCTGCATATAACGGTTCACTGCCACACGGGCTGCTTCAATCTGACGGCTGTCGAGCCATTTTGCCTCAAGCGTCTTTATTCCGAAAGAGCCGAATGCCAGTTGCGTACCTCTGTGGGCGTTGCCTTTATTGCCACGTCCATCTTGAGGTCTTCTATATTTTACTCTCTTAGGTTGTAACATGATAGCTTCTTTTCTTTAAACGGTTTACTTACTCTTCTTATTACGGAATTTTCTGCCGCTGTTGCTACCATTGGCGCGGTTGTTACCCTTTTCAGGAGTGAAGTTAGGCGACAAGTCACGCTTGCCGTAAACTTCTCCACGGCATATCCACACCTTGATACCGAGCAGTCCCACCTTGGTGAGTGCTTCAGCCTGGCAGTAATCGATGTCTGCGCGGAAAGTATGCAGAGGTGTACGACCTTCCTTATACATTTCCTTACGTGCCATTTCAGCACCGTTCAGACGTCCCGTAATTTGAACTTTGATACCTTCTGCACCGGCGCGCATCGTGTTTGCTATAGCCATCTTTATAGCACGGCGGTAAGCGATTTTGCCTTCAACCTGGCGAGCGATGTTGTTGCCTACGATTGTAGCGTCGAGTTCCGGTTTCTTAACCTCATAGATATTGATTTGTATTTCCTTGTCGTAGAGCTTCTTCAGTTCTTCCTTCAAGGTATCCACATCTTGTCCACCTTTACCAATGACGAATCCCGGACGAGCCGTACAGATAGTAATGGTTACCAGTTTCAGTGTACGTTCGATGACAATTCGCGAGATGCTGGCCTTAGCCAGGCGCTCGTTGATGTACTTGCGGATTTTCTGGTCTTCAACCAGGTTGTCTCCGAAGTCCTTGCCTCCAAACCAATTTGAATCCCAACCTCTAACGATACCAAGACGGTTGCTTATCGGATTTACTTTCTGTCCCATTCTGTTATTTATTTATCATCATTAGTTTTAGCATCTACAAACAGAGTCACGTGGTTAGAGCGTTTGCGGATTCTGTATCCGCGTCCCTGCGGAGCAGGTCTCATGCGCTTCAGAGTGACACCTTCATCTACAAAGACCTTGGTGATGAAAAGTTCACCAGCCTCTGCCTTGCGGTCATTCTTTGCCTCCCAGTTAGCGATAGCCGAAAGGAGGAGTTTCCTAACATCAACGGCTGCTGCCTTCTTAGAGAATCTGAGCACTGCGAGTGCGCGATCCACTTCCATGCCGCGAATCATGTCTACGACATAGCGCATTTTACGCGGAGAAGAAGGAACGCCTTTGAGCTTGGCAAAATACTGTGTTTTAAGGGCTGCCTTTCTTTCTTCAGCCTTAATATGTTTTCTTGCTCCCATTATTTAATTCTTTTTATTTCTGGTGGATATCCTGTACTACTTCTTGTTACCTGCATGGCCACCGAAACGGCGTGTGGGAGAGAATTCTCCGAGCTTGTGTCCTACCATGTTCTCGGTAATGTAAACAGGAATAAATTTGTTTCCGTTATGAACTGCAACTGTATGTCCCACGAAGTCCGGGGAAATCATTGAAGCTCTCGCCCAAGTCTTTACAACGTTTTTCTTTCCGCTTTCATTCATAGCGAGAATTTTCTTCTCGAGCGAAACGTTGATATATGGACCTTTTTTTAATGAACGACTCATAATTTACACTTAGTTAACTTGATTACTTACTTGCTCTTTCAATAATATACTTGTTAGAAAGCTTCTTCGGTGCGCGTGTCTTAAGTCCCTTAGCGTACAAGCCCTTGCGTGAGCGCGGGTGTCCTCCAGACTGACGTCCTTCACCACCACCCATCGGGTGATCGTGCGGGTTCATGACAACACCACGGTTGTGTGGACGACGTCCCAGCCAGCGTGAGCGACCGGCCTTACCAGACTGCTCAAGGGCGTGGTCAGAGTTGCCTACACTACCTACTGTAGCTTTACAAGCACTGAGAATCTTGCGTGTCTCGCCTGAAGGAAGCTTGATAACGCAATAAGAACCTTCGCGAGAAGTCAACTGAGCGAAATTGCCAGCCGAACGGACGAGCAGTGCACCCTGTCCCGGACGTAATTCGATGTTGTGAATTACGGTACCTACGGGGATGTTAGCCAAGGGGAGTGAGTTACCGATCTCCGGCACTGCCTCCGCGCCCGACATAACGGTTGCACCTACTTGCAATCCATTGGGAGCAATAATATAACGTTTTTCACCATCGGCGTAGAACAACAAAGCGATACGAGCCGAGCGGTTCGGATCGTATTCAATAGTTTTCACTACTGCCGGTACACCATCCTTCTCTCGCTTGAAGTCGATGAGACGGTACTTTCTCTTGTGGCCGCCGCCTCTGTAGCGGACTGTCATCTTACCGGTGTTGTTTCGACCGCCGGTAGAACGTTTACCGTAAACGAGAGATTTTTCTGGCACGGATGCAGTAATTTCCTCGAACGTGCCAATAACCTTGTGTCTTTGTCCCGGAGTTACCGGTTTAAACTTACGTACTGCCATTTTTTATTATTGTATATTGCTGTAAAAATCAATAGTGTCGCCCTCTTTCAGAGTGACGAGTGCTTTCTTGAACGCATTCTTCTGTCCCTTCACGAGACCTGCCCTTGTGTAGCGTGCGGAACGCTTTCCGGCATAGCGAATGGTGTTCACATCTGTAACCGTAACATTATACAGACCTTCGATTTCCTTCTTTATCTCGAGCTTGTTTGCCTCGGGCTTTACAATAAAGCCGTAAACGGGAGTAGCCTTTTTGGTTCTCTCCTCGCCCTTCTTCGACTTCACCCTGTAGGTTCTGTCTTGAGAAGTCTTGTCTGTTATCTTGGTCATCTTCTCAGTGACCAAAGGTTTTATTATGAATGTCATAACTCTTTGTCTCCTTTATTTTGTTAAGATACCATCGATAGTCTTCAGCGAGCCCTCGGTAATTACGAGCACATCTGCATTCAGAACCTTGTAGGCATTGATGCATGATGCGAGCATAACTTCAGACTGCTGCAAGTTACGAGCCGACAAATATACGTTTTTATTTGCTTCCGGCAAAACAAACAGTGCTTTCTTGCTGTCTACTTTGAGATTTTTTGCAATATTTACGAATTCTTTTGTCTTTGGAGCCTCCATATTGAAGTCTTCAACGACAACGATTGCATTTTCTTGTGCCTTGTAAGAAAGCGCACTCTTACGAGCGAGTACCTTTACCTTTTTGTTGAGCTTGAAACGATAGTCGCGCGGTTTCGGACCGAATACGCGTCCACCGCCTACGAGTACCGGTGAGTTTATATCGCCACGACGTGCGCCGCCGCCACCCTTCTGGCGTCCGAGCTTGCGTGTAGAACCGGAAACCTCGCTTCTTTCCTTTGATTTGTGTGTACCCTGACGCTGGTTGGCGAGATACTGTTTTACGTCCAGATAGAGAACGTGGTCATTAGGTTCAATTCCGTAGATGGCATCATTCAGCACAACCTTTCTTCCGGTCTCCTGACCATTGATATTTAATACGTTGATTTCCATTATTTCTCAATTAATACAGTTGAACCATTGCAACCAGCAACACTACCCTTAATAAGCAGGAGGTTATGCTCCGGTATTACTTTTAACACTTTGAGGTTCTGGGTTGTTACTCTGTCGCCACCCATTTGGCCACCCATTCTCATTCCCTTGAATACTTTTGCGGGATAAGAGCAGGCACCGATAGAACCCGGTTTGCGTGCGCGGTCGTCCTGACCGTGAGTGCTTTGTCCTACACCACCGAAACCATGGCGCTTCATTACACCCTGAAATCCCTTACCTTTAGATGTGCCCACCACGTCTACAAACTGTGCATCGCTGAAGATGTCTACAGTGATGGTGTCACCGAGGTTGTATTCCTCTTCAAACTTGAACTCGGCCAAGTGGCGCTTTGGTGTTGTACCGGCCTTCTTGAAGATTCCGAGCATAGGCTTGGTAGTGTTCTTCTCCTTAGCCTCGCCGAAAGCCAACTGAACAGCCTTGTAACCGTCTTTTTCGACGGTCTTCACTTGGGTAACAACACAAGGACCGGCTTCGATAACAGTGCACGGTACATTCTTACCGTCGGCACTGAAAACGGATGTCATTCCGATTTTTCTTCCAATTAATCCTGGCATTTCAATTTATTGTTTATTGTTGTTGTTATTTACAGACTTGCGAGTTGATACGTTTCCGCCCTGTCGGTGCGTCTGCGTAGCCAACCCGTAATGTCTTTTTCTTATTCTTTTCGTTGATATTCTACACTTTGATTTCCACTTCCACGCCGCTGGGGAGTTCGAGTTTCATCAGCGCGTCCACTGTCTTTGCAGTCGAGCTGTAAATGTCTATCAGACGCTTGTAGTCTGAGAGCTGGAACTGCTCACGTGCCTTCTTGTTTACGAAGGTACTGCGGTTCACGGTGTAGATGCGCTTGTGTGTGGGCAATGGAATAGGACCGCTTATTATTGCGCCTGTTGCCTTTACTGCCTTAACAATTTTCTCTGCCGATTTGTCTACGAGTTTGTGGTCGTACGACTTCAGCTTGATTCTGATTTTCTGACTCATGATTGTGATGTTGTTTGTTTTGTTTGTATTTGAATGGATGGAGGTACGCTGTTTAAGAGTCATTCGCTAAACAGCGCCTCCGTCCCTTACTTCTTTATACGAGGTCTGCGCGTCCTTTGGCCTCTTCGAGGATGGCCTTTGCAATAGAGCTCGATACAGGCTCGTGGTGGTCATATTCCATCGAGCTTGTTGCACGTCCCGAAGTGATGGTACGCAGAGCGGTCACATATCCGAACATTTCTGCCAGGGGAACCATTGCCTTCACGATGCGTGCACCGCTGCGGGCTTCGTCCATACCCTGTACCATACCGCGGCGCTTGTTGAGGTCGCCTATCACGTCACCCATGTTCTCTTCGGGAGTAACAACCTCCACCTTCATGATGGGCTCCATGAGCACAGGACCTGCCTTCGGACAAGCGTTCTTGAATGCGTTGCGGGCTGCGAGTTCGAACGACAGCTGGTCGGAGTCTACCGGGTGGAACGAACCGTCGAGCAGTGTCACCTTCAGACCTGTTACAGGATAGCCGCCGAGCACACCGCTCTTCAGACAGTCCTCGAAACCTTTCTGTACCGACGGGATGAATTCCTTGGGCACGTTTCCGCCCTTCACCTCGTTGATGAACTGCAGGTCGCCTTCCTTGTAGTCCTCGTCTTTCGGACCGATATTTACTATGATGTCTGCGAACTTACCGCGACCACCCGACTGCTTCTTGTAAACCTCGCGGAGGTTCACCTCGCGTGTGATGGCTTCCTTGTAGTTCACCTGGGGTTTACCCTGGTTACATTCCACCTTGAACTCGCGCTTCAGACGGTCGATGATGATGTCAAGGTGGAGCTCACCCATACCCGAGATTACGGTCTGTCCGCTCTGCTCGTCAGTATGTACGGTGAATGTCGGGTCTTCTTCTGCCAGCTTGGCGAGACCGTTGTCGAGCTTGGCGATGTCTGCCTGGCTCTTCGGCTCTACGGCGATGGAGATCACGGTATCGGGGAATGTCATAGATTCGAGTACTATGGGCTTCTCTTCGTCGCACAGAGTGTCACCGGTGCGGATGTCCTTGAAGCCTACACCAGAGCCTATATCGCCTGCTGCAATCTCCTCTACAGGGTTCTGCTTATTTGAGTGCATCTGGAACAGACGGCTTACGCGTTCCTTTTTGCCGGTACGGGGGTTGTATACGTACGAACCTGCTGTAACCTTACCCGAATATACGCGGAAGAACACGAGGCGTCCTACGTACGGGTCGGTGGCAATCTTGAATGCGAGAGCAGATGTAGGCTCTGTCTCTGACGGATGACGGTCTTCCTCCTCGTCTGTTGTCGGGTTTGTACCAACGATGGCAGGTGTGTCTACCGGTGAGGGGAGGAAAGCGCAAACGTAGTCGAGCATGGTTTGCACGCCCTTGTTCTTGAACGACGAACCGCAGAGTACGGGAGTACACTGCAGGCTGATAGTACCCTTGCGGATGGCTGCAATGACTTCCTCCTCGGTGATAGAGTCGGGATTCTCGAAGTACTTCTCCATGAGAGCCTCGTCAAATTCGGCAGCGGTCTCGAGAAGCTTGTTGCGCCACTCGTTGCACTCGTCCACCATCGAAGCGGGAATCTCGTCTACCTCATATTCGGCGCCCATTGTCTCGTCGTGCCAGAGGATAGCCTTCATCTTGATGAGGTCTACGAGACCCTTGAAGTTCTCTTCGGCACCTATCGGGCAGCAGAGGCTCACGGGGTTTGCTCCCAATACCTCCTTCATCTGCTTGAGCACATCGTAGTAGTCAGCACCCGAGCGGTCCATCTTGTTTACGTATCCCATGCGGGGAACGTTATACTTGTCTGCCTGACGCCATACCGTCTCCGACTGCGGCTCTACTCCGCCCACGGCGCAGTATGTAGCCACGGCACCGTCGAGCACGCGCAGTGAGCGCTCCACCTCAGCGGTGAAGTCTACGTGCCCCGGAGTGTCAATCAGGTTAATCTTGTACTGTTTTCCGTTATAGTTCCAGAAACATGTGGTAGCAGCAGAGGTGATGGTTATACCGCGCTCCTGCTCCTGCGCCATCCAGTCCATAGTGGCAGCACCCTCGTGCACCTCACCTATCTTGTGGGTTTTTCCCGTGTAGAAGAGAATGCGCTCCGAGGTTGTTGTCTTACCGGCGTCGATGTGCGCCATAATACCAATATTGCGGGTCAAATGTAAATCGCGCTGTGCCATTGTATTTTTCCTTTATATTATGTATTATCTTAGAATCTGAAGTGAGCGAATGCACGGTTAGCCTCTGCCATGCGGTGCATGTCTTCCTTACGCTTATATGCTCCGCCCTGATTGTTGTAGGCATCCATTATCTCGGCTGCGAGCTTGTCTGCCATCGACTTGCCGCTGCGTTTGCGTGCGAAAGATATCATGTTCTTCATCGAGATGCTCTCCTTGCGGTCGGGACGTATTTCTGTAGGCACCTGGAATGTGGCACCACCGATACGGCGGCTCTTTACCTCCACCTGGGGAGTGATGTTGTCGAGTGCGGTCTTCCATATTTCGAGTGAAGACTTCTCCTCGCTCTTCATCTTGGCACCCACTGCTTCAAGTGCGCCATAGAAAATCTCGTACGACTTCGACTTCTTTCCGTCGTACATCAGATGATTCACAAACTTCGACACTTTCTGGTCGTTGTAGACGGGATCCGGAAGGATCACACGCTTCTTTGGTTTTGCTTTTCTCATTTTGTTTGAATGGATTAATTCTGCATGGGGCTGTTCTTTTCTTGTTCTTCAACGTCCGCACCCGGACATTTACTCAACCTGTTTGTAACAATTCTCCAGCAAAACGGTTTTGTTTTTTGAATGGTTTTGTCCTTATTTTACCTTATTATAACCTTCTCCGGTTATTATTTCTTGGCTTTCGGACGTTTAGCACCGTACTTTGAGCGGCGCTGTGTGCGGCTTGCCACACCTGCGGTATCGAGTGTACCGCGAACGATGTGATAGCGTACACCGGGAAGGTCCTTTACACGACCACCGCGAACGAGCACGATAGAGTGCTCCTGCAGGTTGTGTCCTTCTCCCGGGATGTAGGAGTTCACTTCTTTCTGGTTTGTCAGACGCACACGGGCAACTTTACGCATTGCCGAGTTAGGTTTCTTAGGAGTGGTGGTGTAAACACGCACGCAAACTCCACGACGCTGGGGGCATGAGTCCAGTGCAGGTGACTTGCTCTTGTCTACAAGCGTCTTTCTACCTTTTCTTACCAATTGTTGAATTGTAGGCATTTTGTTTACTTTTTTAATTATATATTATTTGTTATTATTTTCAATACGTTACAATACGGACACAATGCCGCATTCGGGCTGCAAAAGTACTAATTTTCTTTGTAAAATCAATACACATTATATAAAAATGATGTGCTATGTAAATAGATTTAAAGCAAAATAATGTTTTTTAACTTTTAAATTACTATCGTTTCTGCTCTTTTCTCTGCCTCAGGACAGCGGCAGGACGACTAAAGTGGTCGTCGCGACTTTGCATACAGACTATAGTGCATGTCAGTAACACCGATTTAACCCTTATCTGTCATTAGATTTTAAGCCGGATAGTCATTATATTTCATGCCGGATTCGTCTATCTGCATGCTAAATTGCAACCGTATCGGCGATGGCATAGCAAGCTATGTTGAGACAAGACTGAAAGCAAGACGATAGAGAGAAAGGCAAAACATATTATAAGACATTGAAAACATTAGTTTCACATGCTTGTGGCGGTTTCGGGACATATTACCTATATATATAATAAGGTATATATTCTACCGGTGTAAAAGTGGTTTTATGTATGCTTGGTGTTGGGCTTAGGCTGTCTGATATGTATCAATTCTCTCCCAAACTGTCACACACGAGCAAGAAAGGCATCCGGTCGGAGCAAACGAAAAAATAAACAGTAAGGAAATTTTTTTTTGCAAATTATCTTTCATTAAGTGCAGTTACGAGTACCTGTCCGTCAGCCTCATAATGGTGTATGGACAGCGAAGTTACTGCTCTGCGTTGCGATAGTGTTTGGGAGAGAGCCCCGTCTGCTTCTTGAAGAACGTGCCGAAAGCCGAGGGATTGGGGAAGCTGAGTGAATCGGAAATTTCCTGAATGGTGTTGTTCGTGTTTTTCATCAGGAAGATTGCACGCCTGACGATGGCTCTGAACACCAGTTCCTGTACGGTATAGCCGCATACCGACTTGACCATAGAGGAGAGGTACTTGGGCGAAAGGCACAATTTGTCGGCGTAGAAGACCACACTGCGATGGCGTGTGTAGTACTTGCTGATGAGTTCGACGAGATTGACAAGCGTTTCAAACTTTCTGCCGTATGCGTTGGAGTTCTGCACAAGACGATTACTGAAGAGCGAGCACAGGCGGTAAGTGAGGGCAATGAGCAGGAGCTTGTGCTCGTTGGAGGCAAAGGTATCCTCCTGTATGCGATGATGACCTGTAAGCAGTGATATATAGCAGGCAATGTCAGCCTCATCTCCCGTTGTCCACACACTGCAATGGCTCGGATCTATCATGGAATAGAGGCGCATGGTAACCACGGTGTTGCCGAGGATGTCGCGGATGGGTTCTACCTTATAGAACAGGAGCATGTATCGCACATCGTCAGAGACATAATCAATGGAGAGTTGGGAACTTTCAGAGATGAATGCCGTCTCACCCTCATGCGCCACAAACGGTTTTTTGTTTACGGAAAAGCCGAACTCACCTCTTACGCAGACAATAAGTCCCACGTAATCAGTATAGTAAGGTGTGAGCAAGGATTGGGGAAAGGTATCGAGAACGCCCTCCGAGCTGCACAGATCTCTGTGCTCGGACAAGGCATCAGACAATGTTTTCAAACGTTTGTCGCTGTCTTCACGGTCAGTAGAGAACGGTTCCATGTCGCGAAGATAGCATTTTTTCCTCTTTCGGAAAAGAAAATTCAAAAAAATTACAATCGGCAACAAGCCTATTTCCGTGCGAAACGTGACGGAAAGTGGTGTGTTGCCGACTGCAAGAGCGGTTTTATCCCCAACAGGTCATTAGACCATATAAAAGGTATTTTGGTCCGTACGTCAAGCCGTGACGGGAGCCGGTTCGGGCTCTTCCCGCCTGCGCGGCACTATCTTGCGCTTGGGCCATGGTACGGCTATGATGACGCCTGCACAGATTATACATCCATAGAATGTCCATCCTGCCATCTCCTTAACAGCCGAAAGCGTGGCCTGCACCTGTATCTTGCCCTTCAGCGACATGGCAGCCATGTTTTCTGCCTCGGTACTGCTCTTGCCCTGATACTGCATGCCCATCATGGTCTGGCTGTATGTGGCTGCCGTCTCGTTGTCCATGCGGTCAAAGCCCTGGGCATAGCGCGTAACGTAATACTGCTGGCGGTTCTGCAGCACATTGGAATAGAGTGCCGACCCGATGCCCGGACCTACCACCATGCGGACGGTGAGCATAAGGCAGACCCACGTAGACATGAACTTGTAGGGCATGCGCTGGTTGGCATAGACAGCCGTACAGGAATAGAGCATCATCATGCCCGTGGCTCTTATTATGACGGGCCACTTCATGCGCTCGTACATTCCCGCTGTCTGCACTTCGAAGTACATGTAAAGCGCGGCAGCACCTATCAGCACGAAGCCGAGGGCGAAGAGCCACTTCAGATGGATGCCCTTGTTGCCGAAGATGATGGCGGTGACGCAGCCTATGAAGTAACCTAAGAGCACCCAGTTGCCGAGAGTGGCATTCTGCCAGTTGTCTATCTTCATGCCCACGGAGGTGAAGACATTGACAAACATGGCGCTCGAGTTGAATATCATAAGGAAGATGAAGAGCAGCACTGCTCCCTGCACCGAACGCAGGCGGAACACGCTAAGCAGGAAATAGGGCGAACGGCGCGTATGCTCCATATATATGAACAGTGCGGTAAACAGCACACACAGCACCGTGGCAAGACGTATGGAGGGATGGTCGTACCAGTCGAGCACCTTTCCGTATACCATAATATATATAAAGGAGCAGCACATCATGCAGAACACCGCCACATTGCCAAACTTGGACATGGTGATGGGGAAGCGGCGTCCCGGATATTTGTGGTAAGGCATGGTGACAAAGATGATGAGCACGGCAATAAGCATTGCTCCCATCATGAAGTAATACACATACTGCCACTCGTAGGCGTAAGCCAGCCACGCCGTGAGCCACGTGCCTATCTGTCCGAGAATCATGAAGAAGAGATAGATGGTGGGCATGCTCGACGTCTTCTCCTTGTCAAGTCTGTCCCATCCCTCGGGCGTGTCGGGCTCGTTGCCGGGGGTAAGGTTGCGCGTTGCCTCCATGCCGAAAGCATACTTGATGAGGGTGAAGAGGTTACACATAAGCAGCAGGTTGCGCACAAAACCCATGATGAGCGTACACAGGGCGAGCAGGAAGATGCTGTCTGTCTTGGCGCAGATGTAGCTGAGCACGTAGAGAAGTGAAAATCCCCACACGCACATCATCTTCTCGCGACGTATGCACACCAGTTCGTAAAAGAACGGTGAGAAAGCCGCCATGCCGACAGACGTGACAAAGCCGACAAACTGTATGTGTTCCGACTGAATGCCAAGTCCGCTCATCATCTCGCTGCTGTTAGCGGAATAGACGCCGCCCACAGTAAGAATAGGTATAAAGAGAATCAGCAGGAAGATGATTCCAAGCGGCTTGGGCACCCAGTTGTAGAACGGATAATTGCGTGGATATGACGACATAAGTCTCTCTCTTATTTTCTTTCAGCCTTCACTATCACCATCATTCCGGCAGCCAGACGGTCGTTGTCTTCCTTCGACAGGTTGTTGAAGTCTATGCGTACGGGTACGCGCTGCTGTATTTTTACAAAGTTGCCAGCGGAATTGTCGGTGGGAACGAGCGAATATTTCGAGCCGGTGGCTCCCGATATAGCAGTAACCGTGCCCTCAAACTCCTTGTCGCTGAAGGCATCGACGGTCATTCTCACCTTTTGTCCTACGAAAAGGTTCTCTATCTGTGTCTCCTTGTAGTTGGCAATAACCCATTTCTGCGTTTCTGGCATGATGTAGGTGATGGTCTGTCCGGCATTGATAAACTGTCCTTCTTCCAATGCTCGGCGTCCGAGTTTGCCGTCGCAAGGTGCAGTCACCACGGTATATGAGAGATTGAGGCGTGCCATCTCGAGTGCGGCTTCGGCACGCTGTATGGCAGCTTCGCTGTTGGTTCTGCGGTTCTCCACCTCGTTTACTCCCGACATTGCAGCCCTTTGCTGGCGGCGTGTGGCTTCGAGCTTCTTGCGTGTGGCATCATATTCCACCTCGAGTTGCTCGAGCTGTATGGGTGTTGCGGCGTTACGCTCCACGAGGTTCTTGTAGCGCTGGCGGTCCTTGTCGAGTTTGGCAAGGCGCACCTCAATCTCGGCGATGCTTGCCTCATACACGGAGGCGGTGTTGCGTGTGGTCTGCAGGCTGGCGTCCACAACGGTGGCACCGGCCTTGGCATCCTTCAGGGCTGCTTCTGCTTCCATCACTCTTATGCGGTATTCGCTGTCATCGAGCACGAGCAGGGTGTCGCCCTTGCGCACGCTCTGATGCTCCGTGAAGTATATCTTCTTTATATAGCCTGCCGCCCTCATGTTTACGGGCGAGAGATACTGCTCTACCTGTGCGTCGTTGCTTGTCTCCGTACTGCTGTAGTCGAGGAAGATGTTTACCACTTCGAACACGCCCCATGCGAGTATGGCCAGTCCCAATGTGCTTGCCACGAGCTGGCGGCGGCGCTGCTTCTTGAGTTTTGCAAGCTGCTCCTCGCGCGAGATGTTTTCGTTAGTGCCGTATTCGCCGCCTGTAACGTCTTCGGCGACATTCTGACTGTTATTTTTGTTGTTCGTTTCCATGTGCTGTTATATTATAATGTTGTATTGACAAAAAGTAATATGATGCGTTTTTATATTTCACTACTTGCCGGTCAGCTTGTCGAGCTGTCCGGTGAGCTTGAGCAGCGACAGGTTTGCCACCTGATAATTATAGTGTGCCGAGAGATAATTGTTCTGTGCCTCGCTGACCCTCATCTCGTCCTGCAGCACCTCTGTCATCGAGGCGATGCCCTCACGATATCGGTCGTTGGTCACCGAGCACACATCCTGCGCCAGCTTGCAGTTGTCTTTCTGCTTCGTGTAGTTGCGGCGGCTGTTTTCCAGTTCGTTCGTGGCATTGAGATATTGCGTCTGCAGATTCTTCAGCGTGTTCTCGTACGAGAGTCTGGCGGTCTCCATGTCTACCTTTGCCTTACGTATTCTGGAGCGCTTGTCGAAGCCGTCGAACACGGGCACGCGCAAAGAGAGGCCTATACCGTTAGAACGGTACCAGTGATTTGACGGTCCGGAGTGGAACCAGTTCTTGAATTCGTCGGTGAAAGCAGAGTACATCCAGCTGCCCGTAAGGCTTAGCGACGGCATGTAACCGTCAGAGACGAGCTTCTTCTGCTGTTCGGCAAGGCGTGTTCTCTCCTGCAGGAGCTGCAGTTCGGAGAGTCCCGTGTCCAGTCCGGAGAGCGATGCGGCGATGAGCGTCTCCGTATCGGGCTGCGTAACGGCTATGTCAGCCTCGGCAGGATAGTCCATCACATACTTCAGCGTGTTGTACTGCTGTGTGAGCATGGCCTGTGCGTTGTCGTATTGCACCTGGAGGTTTTCGAGATTGATGTTTACGCGCTGCACATCTACCTTCATCGCCATGTCGTTGTCGTAGAGTGCGACGGTGATGTTGCGCAATTCCTCAAGGCGCTTGATGTTGTCGCGTACGAGCGCTATCTGTTCGAGAGTGTTCTGAGCGAGAAAGTACATCTTGCTAATCTGCATGATGAGGTCTTCGCGTGCCTTTTCGTACGACAGGCGGTTGATGTTGTCCACCGTGCGCGCCACGGCAAGTGCCGTCAGAGCCGTCTGGTTGTAGAGCGGCATCTGCAGTTGCAGACCGGCAGAAGCGTTATACTGTAGCGTATTGGTAACATTGTACTTCATACCGTAGGCAGAGCCGTCGGTAACCGACACGGGCGGGTCGAAATTGTCGTTGAAAGAGCCTATCAGATTAATCTGCGGGAGCAGCTTTGCCCGGTTTTCGCTGATAGTGTGGCGACCTTTCACCACTTCGTTTTGGGCTGTCTTGAGAGACAGGTTGTTCTCAATGCCCAGGCGCAGACATTCTTCAAGCGTCAATGTCTGCTGTGCACCGATATGCAATAGCATAGCGGAAAAAGCAAAAATGAACAGAAATCGTTTCATGAAATAACTTATCTTAATCGGGCGCAAAATTAATGTTTTATGTCCATATATGGATATTCATTTCTTAGGAGAAACTGTTTATATCTTCTGTTTAAACGTCATAATAGTGTGTTTTTCACTATTTTGCAATATCTTAGGCAGCAAAAAAAGTACCTGAGGGCAGCAAAAAGGTGTTTGAACAATGAGTTTCTGAAAGGAAATGGTAAAAAGACTAACAGTCGGCGATCGATTGGGTATAATACCAAACGAACGATTGAAAATAAAAAAGCCCAAACCAATCACTACTCCGGTTGATAAAGACGAGTTTTCGGTATAATGAACAATTTGGGCTAACGGGAATTGACCCTGTTATTATAGGAATATTTGTCTGTTGAGACCTATGCTTCGCCCTTGCCTACATTGAACGGGGCGATGGTGCGCGGCTGCTGGTTGGGCACTTTTATCTGACCGTACTCGCGCTCATAGCGTACGATGTTCTCCTGCAGTGCCATGAGCAGGCGCTTGGCATGTTCTGGTGCAAGGATCACGCGGCTGCGCACCTGTGCCTTGGGTACTCCGGGGAGCACTCTCGCAAAGTCGAGTACGAAATCGCTGCTCGAATGGGTTATGATGGCAAAGTTTGCGTATTCTCCCTGTGCCTTGTCTTGGGGAAGTTCTACCTGAAACTGTCCCTGCTGCTGATTGTTTTCGTTTTCGTTCATGATGATATTATTGTTTGTTATTGTCAGAACCTATGAGCGTCGCAAGCCGCAGACTGTTGCCTTGCAACCTCGCAAGCGATGGCGAGCGATGCAAAGTTATACAAAATATGTGAGAATGCAAAAATGCGCAATGCTAAATTCAGCCCGAAACGTACGCGCCGGCAAACGGAATAGCACGAAATCGGGCCGAATGGCTTTGTAACAAAAAGAGAAGTTTATGAAACAAAAACTAATATACATATTAATTATAAGTAATACCTTTGCAAAAGGTAAGCTGCACTCGGACAACCGGAAACAAGTTTTAACCGCACAGACACGCAAGTTGCCGCCATATCGGAACCGCAGACAATCAGAAATAAATAAAAACACCAATAATTGACAACCTTATGAAAAAATTTCTATCCCTTGCCCTGTGCTGTCTCTCGATGGCATACGCACAAGCCGAAGAATTGACACTGTGCAATTTTGAAAGCTATGAAACAGGAACGCCATTCACAATGACGAACATCTACGGCGCGACAGAATCGACCGCCGTGGTGGAAACAGACCCGGCAAACCCAGCAAACAAGGTGCTGCACGTGAAGAATACATCGTACAACACCTTCGTGGAGATTGCCTTGCCCGACGGTCTCACCGGAGCCAACCTGACAGCAAGCTATAAGAAAATCAAATTCAAACTTTATCGTCCGTCCACCGACAGCAACGACTATACACAGGTGGCTGTACTGCTCGGCAACGACAAGCTGTACTGGGACGAGGGATATCCGAATCAGGGTGAAAAAGACACGTGGCTCGACAGAAGTTACGACCTTGCGCAAATTACCAACGACGCAACGACACTGCTCGTAGGCTTCAACAACAACGCGATAGAGTTCTACATCGACGACATCTGCCTTGAAGGTACAGGCGAAGAGCCCGTTCCGACGCCCGCCGGACCGGTAAGATGGACAGGTGCCGTGTCGGGAACATGGGACACGGTGACCGCCAACTTCGCCGACGCCACGGCAGAGAATGCCGAAGAGGCTTTGGCTACTACATTCAAGAGCGGCAGCAAGGTGATATTCAACGATACCCTGACCTACAAAGCAGCAGATCCGGAACCTCCGGTGGGCCCGCATAACGTGATTGTGGCTGAATACAACTTCGAGAACGGTGTTCTCATAGGCGGATGGGGCAACCTCTCCACACGCGAAATAGTATCGGGCGGACACGACGGAGGCTATTGCGAAAAGATAAACAACCCCTCGGAATTGAACCCGTGGGAGGTTCAGATCGCCATCGACTTCGACGAACCTCTTACCGTAGAACAGGAGTATGTGCTGCACTTCTGGGCAAAAGCCGATACGGAGGTAACCCTGAGCGCTGCATTCCAAAATCCGAGCGACTATAGCGGACGCGGCAACTTCCCCTCATTTACCCTTAAAACCGACTGGAAGGAATATACGCTGAAGACCGTCGTGACGGGCGACAACTGCAAACGCCTGTGCTTCAACTTAGGCAACGCCGTGGGCGACATTTACATAGACGACGTGACTGTATACTACGTGGAAGGCGCTTCTGTTGAGCCTTCTGACAAGGAGAAAGTGACGATTGCAAGCTACAATTTCGAAGACGACGTTCTGATAAAAGGATGGGGTAACCTTTCAACACGCGAGATTTCGGAGAATGGTCACGACGGAGGAAAATGCGAAGAAGTATACAACCCGTCGGAAGTGAACCCGTGGGAAGTTCAGCTCGCCATCGATTTCGACGAACCTCTCACCGTAGAACAGGAGTATGTGCTGCACTTCTGGGCAAAAACCGGTACTGAGGTGACCGTGGGCGCAGCGTTCCAGAATCCGTCAAACTACAGCGGATGCGGCGACTTCCCCTCGTTTAATCTTCTAACCGACTGGAAAGAATATACTCTGAAGACCATAGTGACTGGCGAAAACTGCAAACGTCTGTGCTTCAACCTCGGCAAGGCTGTGGGAACAACGTATATAGACGACGTGGAACTATACTATGAAAAGGAAACAGCCGGCGGAGAAACCGAATCGACAGCCAAGGCAAAAGAACCGGCTGAAGAAGTGCAGGAGCAGACTGTGACCCTGGCAGAAACAATAACGGCAGGCGACGTGGTGATGGACAACGACAACATCAACTATACCTTCGAAAGTGCAACGGGTGCCGAACTGCTGCAGGGCAAAGGTAGCCTCATTGTGGGCGGCGAAGGCAAGGTGGTGCTCAACATAGACAACCAGCTTGCGGGTGCGACACAGCTGAACGGCGGCATGCTATCAATGACAAAATATGTGAGCGAGACGCAGCTGGGCAAGAACATCGTGGCTGACGGCGGTGCCTTGGACTTCAGCTACAACAAGAGCGCAAGCGCCTACCCCACCGTGGCAAGCGCAATAAGCATTGACGAGGGAAAGAGCATAGACCTGTACACATCGCGCTACTGCTACTGGACATCGCCACTGGAAGGCAAGGGCAACGTAAACCTCTACTGCGGAGGCGAACGCACATACATAAGCACATCGAAGGGCGCCACCATCCCAGACTGGAGCGCATTCAGCGGCACTGTAAACATATATCCCTACAAGGAGGTTGTAGACGACGCCGGCTTCTACGGCATAGTCATGGGACACGGCGGAAAGACATTCAACCCGGAAGCACCGGCTGAAAAGGCAAACGAGATATTCAAGAACGCCAAACTAGTACTCAACGAGGGAACTGCAATGGCTTGCGAATCGGGCACACGCGGATTCCGCATCGGTGAACTGCAGATGGCAAAAGATACGCGCATATACGGCTACTACAAGGCAAGCACTCCCGTATCATACTTCATTGTGGGCGGACTGGGAACGGATGCCGTGCTCGAGGGACAGATTGCTCCTACCGAAAAGAATGGCACACCGTACATAGAGCAGGGCGTGGGACTGATAAAGGAAGGTGCCGGCACATACACGCTTACAAACAACAACAATATGCTTACTGCCGGACTGCGCATTCTCGACGGACGCATACTGATAAACAACGATAAGGCTGAAGCTGCCGAAAACGGACTGACCGGAGCTACAGGCTACACAAAGAGCGGCACACAGACTACTGTGTTCGGCAACGGTGTACTGGGCGGCGACGGCAACCTGGCAGCCGATGTAGACGTGTACGGCAAACTTGAACCGGGATGCGACGGCATAGGCACCCTGACGCTGAAAAACTATGCTGCAACCGACAGGAGCGTATCGCTCTACGTACGCCCGAGCACTGTCATAGAGTGCGAAATAGAATCGGCTGAAAGCTACGACCGCATAGAGGTAGACGGCAACGTGACATTCTACAACATAACCGAAGATTTCAACGAGAGCGACAACAAGCCCGTAGTGAAAGTGGTTCTGAAGGATGGCTTCACATATAAGGCCGGCGAGGAATATGTGCTCGTAAGAGCCAAGGGCAAGACTTCGCTCAACGATGTAGAATGGAGCTTCGACGTGGAGAAGCCGGCAGGCGAATGGATTGTAGAGGAGCGCACAGACGAAAGCGGCTACCAGCTCGTACTGAAGGCTGACGTTCCCAACGCCATCAGCAGCGTAACGGGTGCGCAGAAGGGCATAACAGCCGCCAACGGCATAGTGTACGTAAGCTGCGAAGAGCCCACGGAGGTGAACATATATTCTGCTGCGGGCAGCCTGATAAAGACCGTGGCTGCACAGCGAGGCATCAACGCCATACCGGCAGCCAAGGGCGTGCTCATCATCAAGGCCGGAGACATGACAGGTAAGGTGATTAACGAATAACGCATAGGCACAGCTGTGCCACACACAACAAACCTTGTATCTGTACGGCGACGGATAACGGAGGCTTCCGCCAAAGACCGCTGCAAGACAGATACAAGGTTTTTAACCCAAATGACTTATCAGACCGCGAAATGGTCTCTTCAAGAACGCAAAGAACAACAAGTATATAAAAAACAAGGCATCATGAAAAAAACTACACTTGCAGCTCTGCTCGTCCTCGCCGCAATGACATCGACAGCCGACGAGAGGATGCTGTTCAACTTTGAAGACTGTCAGATAGGAGAAACAATTCCCATGCACGACATCTTCAGTACTACAACCGAATCGACAGCCAGGGTGGAAGCCGACCCTAAAAACGCGTCCAATAAGGTGCTGCACGTTACAAACAAAAGCTGGAACACGCACGTAGAACTGACTCTCGACGGCATCAGCGCCGAGGAGATGACGGGCGAATACCAGTATCTGGTGTTCGACCTCTACCGCCCCGCAAGCGATACCGACAGATACAAGCAGTTCTCGGCACGCATCGGCAACGACACCATCTATGCCGACAACGGATTTTTCGACCAGGGTGACAACACGGTATGGCTCACGCGCTCATACAGGATGAAGAGCGTAACCAACGGCAGCGACAAACTGTATCTCGGCTTCAACTCAATTAACGCGGAATTCTACATTGACAACATCCGCCTCGTAAACATCACGTCAGACTATGACCCCAACGACCAGCAGCAGACACTGCGCTACCATGCGGCAAAATGCGGCAGAAAAATCGGCGTGGCAGTGCCGGCATGGAACGTGGACCTGGGCAACGACAAACTGGACATAACAAAGACCATATATGCCAACTTCAACATGGTGGTGGCTGAAAACGAAATGAAGATAGACGCACTGCAGCCAAGCGAGGGACAGTTCAACTACGGCGCCGCCGACAAGCTGGTAACCTTTGCACGCCGCCACGCCATGGACGTACGCGGACATACGCTCGTATGGCACAGCCAGATGCCGAAATGGATGAGCGCCGACGGATACAAGAACGACAAGGGATATACACGGGCACAGCTGCTCAAGATAATGGAAAACCACATCACAAACGTGATGAAACACTTCAAGGGCAAGGTGACCGAATGGGACGTGGTGAACGAATGTCTGGACGACGACCAGAGTGCCATACGCTCCAACCCCTCCGGCTACACGATGAGAAAATCAATATGGTATAACGTGATTGGCGAAGACTTTCTCGACTCTGCCTTCGTGTATGCTCACCGCGCCGACCCCAACGCAAAACTCTACATTAACGACTACGGAGTGGAGATGAAGGGCAGAGCCAAGGCTGAGGCATACTATAACCTCGTGAAGAAACTGAAGAACAGAAACGTGCCCATAGACGGAGTGGGACTGCAGAGCCACCTCACCGTGGGCGAACTCGACTCAACGGCATTCGACAACCAAGTGAAGCGCATAGGACAGCTCGGACTGAACTGCATAGTGACCGAACTGGACATATCAATCTACGACATCAACGCTGCCGGTGCCTACGACAGACAGGCAGAGGACTACCGCAAAATAACGAACATAATGCTCCGCTACGACCACTGTCCTAACCTGCTGGTATGGGGCATCAAGGACGACATGTCGTGGAGAACGGGCGAGCCGCTGCTGTTCAACAACAACCTGGAGGCAAAGTCGGCTTTCTTCGCCGTACGCAACGCATACAAGGCTCACCACGAAACCTCTGACATAGAAATGCCTGAGGTGGTGAAGAAGACATCGCCCTACTTGGACGTGTACGACATGGGCGGACGCCCCGTGGCAAGACACATGCTGCGCGAACGCCTCGGAGAACTGAAGAAAGGCATGTACATAGTGAACGGCAAAGTGACGATAATAAGATAACAAGGGGAAAAGACATTTAACAAAGATCACAGCTTCACATGCTTGTGTAGGTCTAACGAAAGACTATGGCTTAAACATTAAAACAACATAATGATTTGCGAAAGCGGACAAGCCGTCGGATATCTTTTGTTACCTTTGCACGCCTCCTTTTCAGGAGGCGTGATTTTTTTGTCTTACGCGCGTACATTATATATTTGCCGGCGCACTCGTCTGCCTGCTCCTGGTTCTGCCGCTATGCAGACGCATGAGGGAGTAAAAACACCAACGTATAAGTGCCGGCTTGGCGCTCGTAACTACACTTAATGAAAGTTAATTTGTAAAGATATTTGGTCGAATTTAACATTTTTAAATCCGGCATTCTAGGTGTAAATATTTGTTAATCAAAGTGGGGCGATTTATGCTCCCGACGGGTCGAAAAACGATCCCAGTTTTTTGGC
>CAMTJK010000001.1 GCA_947072805.1 uncultured Prevotella sp. | reverse complement strand
GTGTGTTAATCGGCACCCAAACCTCGATTTGAAACCTACGACGCGAAAATGAGCGTTTTTCATCTCAAATAGGGAGCGCTGATAGTCAGCGAGTTACGCGTTTTGCGATTTAATACCATTTCATCGGTTTGCCATTACGTACGTGAGCTCATTGCGATATAGCTTTTATCGCATCGCCGTTACGTCGAAATCGCAATGCGATTTCATCGTAATGGCGATGTCATTACGACGTAATCGCGTTGCCAAAAAACTGGGATCGTTTTTCGACCCGTCGGGAGCATAAATCGGCCCACTTTCATTAACAAATATTTACACCTAGAATACCGGATTTAAAAATGTTAAATTCGACCAAATATCTTTACAAATTAACTTTCATTAAGTGCAGTTACGAGCGCTCGCTTTAGTTATCATAGAGAATACTGTATCAGGCATCAAATTGTATCTTTCAATTACTAATCACAAAACTGCGCGTACCATCACATAATAAAAGAAATCTCGTTCTCGTCTCATTATTTTTTCTCGTCTCCTACTCTATTTTTTCTACTGTAGCAAAGGGCACGCATTTCAGAAAATCGGGACATATAACTCAATAATGTGCGAGATTTTGCTAACTTTGCATCATCGTACCGTTTTATAAATGAAAATTCTTGTTACAATAATCATTACACTGATAATGTTCCTGCCTGTTTTTGCCAATGATGCGACAGGGAACGACAAATCTACCCTCAAGAATATTATCGACGAGGGTTACAGATTATATGAACAAGAGCTATATTCCGACGCGCTCGAATGTTATACGAAAGAGTCCGACATGGAAATGGGCAATGCGAGAAACAGCAGAATGCTGAAAGAACTGTTGGACATAATGGAAAAACCACAGGATAACATAGAGAAAGAAAAGACTGACAAACGGAATGACATAGGCCTTGATGCAGACCGGAAAATACGTCTCATAAACAAGATACTATCCGTAATGGAAGACGTAGAGGTGATATGCAAGCCAGACTTCAACCTCAATACGCTTGTGAGCATGGTAGACTCAAATACAAGCTATGTCTCGTGGTGTATAAACGAGGCTTTCGGGAAAAACTTCAAGACATTGCTTAACGAATACAGAATACGTGAGGCATCGCGTAGGTTGTCTTACTCTAAGAAATACGGCAACATGACCATTCAGGCTATATATGAAGACCTTGGATATAAATCGGCAAGCAACTTCATAAAGGCATTCAAGAATGTCATCGGAATGACGCCGTCAATGTATCTGAAACTAAAGAACGAGGAGAACATGGAATGAGAAATATCATATTTTTATTGCTGCTCTTAATACCGAGCAACACTGCTCTAGCTATAAAACAGACCGTAATAAGCAGACAGATAAAGACGTTACAGGTAATGACAAACAACGACTGGCTGTCACCTCCGGTAATGAGGCTCGGAAGCGATGATGTGCTGAACGTCTCGTTCGATGAACTTTCTCACACCTACAAACGCTTTATATATCACATAGATCACTGTGAAGCAGACTGGACAAGGTCTGAAGAATTATTTGAAAGCGACTTCCTGACAGGCTTCAATGACAATCCAATTGAGGATTACGAAAATTCCCTGAACACAACAGTACTATATACACACTACTCTTTCAGACTGCCAAACGATAATTGCAGTCTGAAAATGAGCGGGAACTATCGCATAACAGTGATTGACGATGAAACCGGCGACTCGGTGGCCATGATAAGATTTATGGTCGTGGAACCAATAATGAACATAAGGCTCGAATGCACAACCAACACAGACCTGGACATAAACAAGCGTCACCAACAGATAAATATGTGGCTGAACTACGGCAACGTGAGAATAACAAATCCGGAACGGCAACTTACCACCGTAATAACCCAAAACAACAGTGAGTACGACATGAGAATGAACGTACGCCCGAACATCATAAACACGAAAGGACTTGAATGGAAACACAACCGTAGCCTGATATTTGAAGGCGGCAATGAATATCACAAATTTGAAGTGCTCGATGTTACACACCCCACAATGGGTATTGACAGAATTTCATGGGACGGAAACTACTTCAACGTATATCCGTTTATGGACAAAGAACGCAAGAACTATCTATATGACCATGATGCCAACGGCTCTTTCTACATACGTAACAGTGACAACATAGACAATAACAACACATGCGACTATGTCTTCGTGCACTACAAACTACAATCAGCATTTCTTAACGGCGGACAGCTTATGGTGGACGGACAATGGACAACAGACAATGACAAAAACAGCTATATAATGGAATATGACGACAGCGACGGAACATACAACCTTACCCTTATGCAGAAGCAAGGCTATTACTCATACCGCTATCTCCTGCGTGGGCATGATGGGTCTACAATGATTCCACCAACAGAAGGATGCTTTTATCAAACGGAAAACAGATACCAGGCTTACGTATACTTCAAAGGAACTGGCGAACGTACATGGAGACTTGTCGGATATAGAGAGATTAGCAATACCGAGCACTAAACCCCAATAGGCCATTAGATCGCGAAAGATATTTTTGGGAATGCTATAAAAGCCTTCACCTTTACACAAGTATAGAATAAGCCTATACTATTTATAGAGGACATCATTCAGAATTAAAAAATTAGGCTGTGCTATATACTCATTTATAACACAGCCTATAATATCTGATATCCACATTATCTCCTCGGAAATCCAAACGTCATAACATTATAACGCGCAATGAGTAAGGTGGAAGACTGATGTGCAGTACATTGTCTGGCGTTTTGGAATAGGTACCACGTTCAACGCTAACCCTTGACTGTCCGGGCTTTCCACTGTATCCCTCGTATCTGACAATATTTGCCAAAGGAAGATTCGTTGATGTGACATCAATATTCAATTCCACAGGCAACACATTGACAACCTTCAGAAAAGCCTGACCGGTCTTTGTGTCACGTACAACACTCGTCGCCACCCTATGACCTGCGACACTGTCTATCTGCAATGCTGACTCGACATATCTGTTGCCGGAATAAGTGGAAAACAGGCGCTGTGTCTCGTAGTTGGGTGTCTTCTGTATGTTCTTGTTGTCAAAATAAAGCATATCCGGATTCCAGTTACTATGACCGTTTTTCGACAATAAGGGTGCATATGATGTCATGGATACTACATCTGCATTACGCTCTATATTACACAGATGCACAGCCTCTGCCAAAGCACAGTCAAGATAACGCTTGCCCATCCTTGCTGCATATTCGCCAAGATAGACCTTCGGTCCTTTGCGGTCGTATTTGTCATAATAGTGCTGGTTATTGAGAAACCAACCCACACTCTCATAATAATGCTCATCAACCATGTCTATGACGTTTTTGTTTGCATTTGCAAACGTCCATCCCTCCACGTAGTCAGACGAAGGATAATGGAAAGGTCCCACTGTTCCGCATATCGTAATATCGGGGTAACGTTCCTTTATAGCCTTACATATCATAAGACAACGTTCTTCAAAAGCTGTTGATATGAGATCTTCGTTGCCTATACCTATATATTTAAGGTTAAAAGGCGCAGGATGTCCGGCGTCAGCACGCATTTTTGCCCATTTATTTGTTGCAGGATCGCCATTTGCCCACTCTATCAGATCAAACAGTTCCTGAACATATGCCTGCATCTCTTCCATTGGTATGCCGCCCTGCTGCCCGCCATAGCCATTGGCGTCAGCACCAGAATTCTGACATGGCACACCTGCAGCCAATACTGGAAGAGGCTCTGCCTGTATGTCCTCACAGAACTGAAAATATTCATAAAAACCCAATCCCCTTGTCTGATGGTATCTCCATATATTGCTGTCGGGTTTTCTCTCCTCAAGAGGACCTACGGTGTGCCACCAGTGATATATGTTGTCAATTCCGTCACCGTGACTCATACAACCACCAGGAAAGCGTATGAACTTAGGATGAATATCGGCAATGGTTTGGGCAAGATCCTTACGAAGTCCATTTTTTCTGCCGTTATATGTATACTGTGGAAAGAGGCTGATCATATCCAACGCCACGTCGTTTTTCTTCAAAGGAACAATCATAAGTTCGGCCTTATCTGCATTTTCTGTAGCTGTGAGCACTGCTTCGTATTTTTTCCATTCTCCGGCTCTTCCAGCAGTAGCAATGGTTGATGAGGCGATAATCCGTCCATCGGCATATAAGGCAACAAGCACATTTTTTGACTTTCCGGATATGTTGTTGGCAAAAAAACTGAAATCATACTTTGCGTCTTTTTTCACAACAATTCCATCCCATCCTGTATTGAACAAGGTATCGGAAGAGATGACGACATAATGAGAATTGTTTCTGCTAAGAGGCATGTCATTTCTGATACTTAATATACCCGACGATGAGCGCCACGAAGTTGATGATGTCCATCCTTTATGGTCATTGGAATTGTATTCGAAATCACGATTCTGTATCAGTTCGGCATATAGGCCGCCGTCTGCAGCATAGCTGATATCCTCAAAGAACACACCTACAAGCTTGTCGCTTATATCCTTCTGCCGTTTGCCGTCGATAGTCAGAAATGCATTTATTGCCTTACCACCCAATAAATTGCGTAGCTTTTCATCATCAACTAATGTTTCGCTATTGCGTTTCTCGTTCTCTGCAAGTGTAGAAAAATGCGATTTCAACTTACCAACAAGACACGAAGGAACCGTCAATTTACATCCCGAGAAGAGTTTGCCTCCAACTGAAATATTGACACAACTACCTTTTGCAGCTAAATACTCATCAGCAGTGGCTGTAACATCGGCTGAAAAATGCCTGAAATCAGCATCAGTTGTTGTTTTCCTATACTTTCCATCCTTGGTCTTGAAGATGACAGAATATAAATTGTTGTTGCCACGACGCACCACAGGATCCAAACATCCGGCAACAGACATACGGGGATAGTCCTGCGGTCGCCAAGCAACAAGATTATCAGAACGTGTTACGGCAAAACATGGAGAATAATCGTTTACCTGAAATACAGCCACGTACCCGCCATTCTCAAGATGGCATACAAACGGAGAATACATCCGCTTCTCCGAGCCCCAACGCGAATAGTCGGAAGAAAACAGCTGTCCCAAATCGGCAAAATTGCCATCATCTGCCGGTGATGCTACATGAAATCCCTGCTTTTCATCGGGAGAATAAAGAAAGATTTCTGCCTCCGACTGGCATTGGCTGTTACAGCACTCGCTCTTCTGGCCTACAACAGGAATAGCCATCAACGCTATCATAAGCGTCATAATAGTTTTTTTCTTGATTTCCATAGTAATTTTATAGTAGTTGTTCATGACTGTATAATAGTTATTACATATATTTCTCACAAAATTCACATCCAAGCTTATAACCTTCCTCATATAATGCTTCCAACTTTCTGGCGTCCTTAGTCAATCTATCGACGTCCATCATACGACGTGGACGAATGCATATGACGCTTCCCTCATCCTCCATTCTTTCGATCATCTCCAACTGGTTATTGTAAGCATCTATACGGTGGCTTAGCGCTACCCTCAACCGTGGATATTCACTATATATAAAAGGTGGTATCTTGCGATCACGCCCCTGATTGCGGTATCCTCTGTTGCGCGTTGAAATGACAACATTACAGCAATGTCCTGTAGACACAGCCCTCATCACGGGGATACTATCTACTATTCCACCATCAAGCATCGGCACTCCATCCACATTTATTATCTTGCATACATAGGGGAGACTGCTACTTGCATGCACTATATCAATAGCTCTACGGCGATCGGACACCTCGGAGAGGTATTCTGCCCTACCTGTCAGGCAATTGGTTGTTACCATTTCAAATGTTGCGGCATTCTTGAAATACGTATCATAGTCAAAAGGTACTATCTCGTTAGGAAACTTGTCATAAAGCAATTCTGGGTCATAAATACATCCGTGATTAAAGAATTGATGTAGCCCGAGATAATCATACTTCACAAGCATGTCAATATTCGATATCCGGGCTCGTCTCGGCTGGCGACTAATGTATGACATTCCATTGCAGGCGCCGGCAGAAACAGCGACAACATATTTGAAATGGCATTCATATTTCATGAAGGCATCGAGCACTCCGCTTGTAAAAACGCCTCTCATTCCCCCACCCTCAAGTACCAATCCTGTATTTCTGTCAATTTGCATTTTTTACTTAAAAATCACGCAAAGATACTGATTTTCATCAAAAAAGCTATATCTTTGCAGCACATTCCATTATAAAAAGGCGTTTTTTTAATTATGTTTAGCGAAGAAACCTATATTCGCCGTCGTACAGAGTTGAAAAAACTTGTAAAGAGCGGCATAATCTTTTTATTTGGCAACAACGAATCTCCAGCCAACTATCCGGCCAATTCCTACTATCCTTTCAGACAGGATTCCTGTTTCCTTTACTATTTCGGGCTGCATCGCGACGGCCTTGTTGGTGTTATCGATATTGACAACGACAACGACATTCTTATCGGCAATGACATTGACATTGAGGATATTGTATGGTTCGGCGAAGTAGAAAGTGTAAGCAACATGGCATCACAAGTCGGAATAAGCACCACTTTCCCTCTCAAAGAACTAAAGTCCATCTGCAACAAAGCTCTTGACAGCCATCGCAAAATACACTTTCTGCCTCCTTATCGCCACGACACACAAATATTCATAATGGATCTGCTCGGCATCCACCCCAACCAACAACGTGAGTCGGCTTCAATAGAACTTATCAATGCCGTGGTAAAGATGCGTTCCACAAAGGAACAGCAGGAGATTGTCGCCATTGAAGCTGCCTGCGAGGTAGGCTACCTCATGCACACCACCGCCATGAAGCTGACACGCCCTGGACGTACAGAACGCTATGTAGGCGGACAGGTTGATGGCATCGCCAACTCACACGCACAGAAAGTAAGTTTTCCCACAATATTCACACAGCATGGAGAAATAATGCACGGCGGACCGTCCGATAATCTTCTTGAATCCGGACGTCTGGCTTTATGTGATTCCGGATGTGAACTTAACGACTACTGTTCCGACAACACCCGCACTTTTCCTGTATCAGGAAAATTCACACAAAGGCAGTTGGATATATACCGCATAGTGGAATCTTGCCACGACTACGCCATTGAAGTGGCAAAGCCGGGGGTACGATGGTATGACGTCCACATGGATGTATGCAGGATGATGACCGATAAACTAAAGGATATTGGTCTGATGAAGGGTGATACAGAAGAAGCTGTGCAAGCCGGAGCCCATGCCATGTTCATGCCTCACGGTCTGGGACACATGATGGGTATGGACGTTCACGACATGGAGGGTCTTGGACAGCAGTATGTAGGCTTCGACGACGAGACACAACCCTCTACGCAATTCGGCACAAACTGTCTCCGCATGGGGCGTAGACTTGAAGAGAACTTCGTAATGACAGACGAACCTGGAATTTACTTTATTCCTGCACTCATCGATGATTGGCGTGCCAAGGGACACTGCAAAGAGTGGATAAACTTCGACTTGCTCGAGACATACAAGGATTTTGGAGGCATTCGCATTGAGGACGACATTCTCATCACTAAAGACGGTTGTCGTTTCCTCGGTGCCAACCGCATCCCATACCACCCGGAAGACATTGAGAAATACATGGAGAGCAACTAAAATAACAATAATAACATGAAAAAAATTTTATCACTTGCGCTCATTTCCCTTATGGCTATGAGCGTACAGGCTCAGGAAGACAAAGAAACGGTGAACAAGAACAAGCCTGTATTCACCACTGTCAAAGAGAATCCAATCACAAGTATCAAGGACCAGAACCGCAGTGGCACCTGCTGGGCTTATTCTACATTGTCGTACTTTGAGAGCGAAATACTGAAAAAGAGCGGCAAGACCTACGATCTTTGCGAGGCCTTTGTTACTAACAAGAATTATATGGATCGTGCCATCCAGGTTGTAAGACTGCACGGCGATTGCCAATTCTCACAGGGTGGATCTGCCTATGACGTACTTTACGTACTTCAGAACTACGGTATCTGTCCGGAAGACGCAATGCCCTTTGCCGGAAGTCTTTACGGAGATTCGCTAAACAACTTTAACGAATTCTTCGAGGTTATGACGCCATATGTCACCACGATAGCTAAAAGCGAAGCAAAGAAAATATCCTCGCAATGGAAAGTGGGACTGCAGGGAATACTTGACGCCTACCTCGGACAGTGCCCCGAAACTTTCAAATATGAAGGTAAGACCTACACTCCTAAAGAATTTGCACAAAGCCTTAGCTTAAATTGGGATGACTACGTGACCATAACGAGCTACACGCACCATCCTTTCTGGACACAGTTTGCCGTGGAAGTGCAAGATAACTGGCGTAATCCTCTGTCCTGGAACATCCCCATGGAAGATATGCAGCGTATTATTGACAACGCCATCAACAACGGCTATACTGTAGCCTGGGGCGGCGATGTATCGGAAGAGGGGTTCACACGCAAGGGAACAGCTTACGCTTACGACATGAAGCAGGTACAAAGCCTTTCCGGCAGCGATGCTGCACGTTGGCTACGTCTTGAAAAGAGCAAGAAAAGCGAACTTTTCGACTCTCTCGGTTGCACAGCGCCCGAAATAGTACCCACACAGGAAATGCGACAACAGCGCTATGACAACTGGGAGCTAACAGACGATCACGGTATGCTTATATATGGTATAGCTAAAGACCAAAACGGCAAGGAGTACTATATGGTAAAAAATTCATGGGGTGAATTCGGTGACTACAAAGGCATTTGGTACATGACCAAGACCTTTATCATCGCTAACACAATGGACTTCATGGTAAACAAAAACGCCATACCTAAAGACATACGCAAAAAAATGGGAATATAAGAGTTCCCACTCCGCTGACAATTTATTACGGCAGAGTATCATTGGAAAAATAAAAGAATGAAAAATATGGATAATATAAGAGTACAACACAAAATGAATCATAGCAAAGCAAAGGAAGTAGATGACGCAAGCAGATTCAAGAGAGAATCGTTAAGAGCAATAAAGCGCCGCAATTATTTTACAAAATATGCGTTCATGACACTTGTCATCATTGCGCTGTTTGGCTTCTGCGCCGTACTCTTTGCCTACATCATCGACAAATAAAAAAGAATTTGATGATACAACTGGGGACTTGTCGTTATCGGCAAGTCCCTTTTCTTTTCCTATTCCCCACTTATATAGCATTTATTTCCCGACTATATCACTCCGCTTTGCTATCAGCCCTGCATAATCTTGCTGTCTATATAACACATCAACCATAGTACATAACATGGTCCATCATGCACCATCATGCTATATTCTTCTAACAGAAAAAGGCGCCGTTGTGTGGCTTAACTCAGATTTTATGATTACTTTTGCAGGATAAAACATGAATAACTATGAACATACGATTTTATATCCTCGCAACCATAGCTATACTCTGCCCTGTAGTCTGTGTGGCAGACTTCAACCCTACAGCGTACTATACTGTTGATGGTGAAGCCTTCGAGACCACAGATGCCATAAGCGATGCCCAAGCACCACTTTCCGTTACTTTCCGTGCCAATCCCTCCGCCATTGACGATGGAGTAGTGCCCTCATACGAATGGCGCTTCTTGAAAGACGGCGCAACCGATGCCTATCTCACACGCTATGAGGAAAATACAAGTTATGAGTTTACAGAATCAGGAACTACAACCGTATCTCTATACGTCACATACAGCGGTACAGGCTACGACGACAATACCCAGCCCGAACTTGTCTCAACCATCATAGTAAGCATAAGCTCCAGTATACTGGAAATGCCCAATGCCTTCTCGCCCAATGGAGACGGAATCAACGACATCTATAAGGCAAAAAGCAACCACAAAAGCATCATCAGTTTCAAGGCATACATTTTCAACCGATGGGGACAAAAGCTGTACGAGTGGACTGACATTGACGGAGGCTGGGACGGCACTTATCATGGATTTCCCGTAAAAGCCGGCGTATACTACGTTTTGGTAAAAGCAAAAGGTGCAGACGGAATAGAGTACAACATAAAGCGCGATGTAAATCTGCTGCGCGACTATATGGAAAACACCGAATATTGACACACATCGACCGAAATGCAAAGAGAAGACGACAAGATATACGTTTGGGGAGCAAGAGTACACAATCTTAAGAACATCGACGTAAGTATACCGAGAGGTAGCCTCACTGTAATTACAGGGCTGTCGGGGTCTGGCAAGTCATCGCTGGCGTTCGATACCATCTACGCCGAAGGTCAGCGGCGTTATATAGAGACCTTCTCTGCCTATGCCCGCAACTTCCTTGGCGGCACAGAGCGCCCTGACGTCGATAAGATTACCGGTCTAAGCCCAGTCATTAGCATTGAACAGAAAACAACCAACAGAAATCCACGCTCCACCGTGGGCACTACTACCGAGATTTACGACTTTCTGCGTCTGCTTTTCGCACGTGCGGCACAAGCCTATAGCTATGCCACCGGCGAGGCTATGGTGAAATATACCGAAGAAGAAGTGCTTGCCATGATCATGCAAAAATATGCAGAACGCCGCATCCTCATCCTCGCTCCTTTAGTACACAGCCGCAAGGGACATTACCGTGAACTTTTTGAGAATCTGCGTCGCAAGGGATACCTTCACGTACGCATTGACGGTGAAGTCACCGAGCTTGTGAACGGCATGAAAACCGACCGCTACAAGAACCACGACATAGAGGTGGTCATAGACAGGCTTCGTGTACAATCTAAAGATTCTGAAAGGCTGAAGAAGAGTGTCGCTACAGCAATGAAGCAGGGTGACGGTCAGCTCATCATTATCGACACTGACGATGGCGGCAGCCTACGCCATTTCTCAAAACGACTTATGTGCCCCACCACAGGCATTTCCTACAGCGAGCCTGCGCCCAACAATTTTTCTTTCAACTCCCCTCAGGGTGCATGCCCACGCTGCAAAGGCCTCGGCACAGTAAGTGAAGTAGATATCACCAAGGTCATACCAGACCGCAGTCTGAGTATCCATGCCGGGGCCATTGTTCCGCTTGGTAAATACCGCAATCAGTTGATATTCTGGCAGATTGACGCCCTACTCCACAAATACGACTGCACCATAAAGACTCCCATAAGCGACATTCCAGACGATGCCATGAGCGAGATACTCTACGGATCTCTCGAGAAGGTACGCATAGCCAAGGAAATCGTCTCCACATCAAGCGACTATTTTACCGATTTTGATGGTATAATGAAATATCTTCGAACTGTGATGGAAACCGACGACAGCGCTGCCGCACGCAACTGGACCGAGCAGTTCACTGCTGTCTGCCGTTGTCCCGAATGCAACGGCAGGCGTCTCAATCGCGAAGCCCTTTCCTATCGCATTGCCGACTGTGACATATCCCAACTGGCAGACATGGACATTGTAACACTGCGTCGATGGCTCGACGAGTTGCCTTCCAAACTTACGGAGCGGCAACGGCAGATAGCAGAAGAGATTCTCAAGGAGATTAGTACACGTGTCAACTTCCTGTTAGAGGTCGGCCTCGGATACCTTTCCCTAAACCGTCCCTCTGCATCTCTCTCCGGAGGAGAAAGCCAGCGCATACGCCTTGCTACACAGATAGGTTCCCGTCTTGTCAATGTACTCTACATCCTCGATGAGCCGAGCATTGGACTGCACCAACGCGATAACGAGCGACTAATACGCTCACTGAAATCACTGCGCGACCTCGGCAACACCGTCATTGTAGTGGAACACGACAAGGACATGATGCTAAGTGCCGATCACATTATCGATATTGGTCCCCTTGCTGGCAGCAAGGGCGGTGAGGTGGTGTTCTGTGGTACACCCAATGAGATGCTTAATCCTGAAGTTGCCGAACGTGTATCCACTGCACGCTATCTTGCCTCTCCTCCACCTGCCATGGGGCGCAAGCGTCGTGCTGGCAATGGCAAAAGCATCATTATCCACGGAGCTCGCGGCAACAACCTTAAAGACATAGACGTGGAGTTCCCACTTGGCAAACTCATAGTTATTACCGGGGTGAGCGGCTCCGGCAAGTCCACACTCATCAACGAAACCCTATACCCCATACTTAGCCGACATTTCTACCGTTCGCATCAAGAGCCGGCACCATACGACAGCATAGAGGGCATCAACAATATCGATAAGGTCGTCGCCGTAGACCAAAGCCCCCTGGGACGTACGCCTCGCTCCAATCCTGCCACATATACAGGCGTGTTCTCCGACATACGTTCACTTTTCGTCAATCTACCAGAAGCAAAGATACGTGGCTATAAACCCGGTCGCTTTTCTTTCAACGTGAAAGGCGGACGCTGCGAAGCATGCGGAGGCAACGGCTGTACCACTGTTGAGATGAATTTTCTTCCCAACGTCATGGTACCATGTGAAGTATGCCACGGAAAACGATATAACCGTGAGACACTCGAAGTAAGATATAAAGGTAAAAGCATTGCCGATGTTCTTGACATGACTATCGACCGTGCCGTAGATTTCTTTTCAAACGTACCCGACATTCTCCGCAAGATAAGCACACTGCGTGACGTAGGACTTGGGTACATCCGACTCGGACAGTCATCCACCACCCTCTCTGGCGGCGAGAGCCAGCGAGTAAAACTTGCAACCGAACTTAGTCGGAAAGATACGGGCAACACGCTCTTCATCCTCGATGAGCCCACAACCGGACTTCATGCTGATGATATAAACATTCTTATGGATGTTCTCGACAGACTTGTCGAGCGTGGCAACACAGTAATCATAATCGAACACAATACCGATGTAATACGCCTTGCCGATCATATAATTGACATGGGACCCGAGGGTGGCAGCAATGGCGGTGAGGTAGTAACATGCGGCACACCAGAGGAGGTTGCAGCCAGTGGCAAAGGCTACACATCGCACTATCTTTAGAATCTCGTCATAACCTCCAACACTATCTTGTCGTGCTCCGAAGGCTTTATTACCGCGCCCTCTCTGTAAAAGTACTTTTCATAGTTCAGTCTTATGTCAGCAATAAAAGGCGTAGCAAGGCTTAGCGTTACGCCACCAGTCAGACGACTTCGACGATAGTCGGTAGTAACCAGACATCCACTCTCATCGGCAGTCACTCCGTCACTGTGGTCCGACATATAGTCCCATCTCGCCAGTGGCGACACCTTTTTGATCATCATCTTCTTACCTTTCAGTCCTATATCGTAGTTCACGAAGCCGTCAAATGAGTGAACAGCTCCATACGCTCCTCTTGAATAGTGCTTATAGAGATACTCACCCTCCACATGCCATCCTGCATTGTGATAGTAGAGCGCAGCATTATACATCATTATCGTGGACAATCCCGGTCTTATCTTCTGTGTGCTCAACGTGAGGCACCATCCCTGTGGTATCATCATTCTCGCCTTTGCAGAGAAGTTAAGTGACTTCGTCCAATAGTTCTTCTGGTTTGTCAGTCCCGAGCCGTTGAAAAAGCCCGCTTCTACTGTTATCGGCAATATTCCCGCCGTCTGCCATGCCATTGTGGCGCCCACATCACGTACGTTTCCCACCTGTTTGGCTATGAAAGAGCGATTGGCGAAATAGCGCAAATGCGGGGAGCGGTGTGCATCCACGGTGAAGGGGACTCTCATTTGTCCCACAGTGATATCAAGTCCTCTTACCGGAGTAAGGCGCGTATAGGCGTCAAGCATTTTTATCTCGCCTTCGTCCGAGAGATCAATTTCCGCCTTGTAGGCTACCGTCTCCGTGACTTTTCCACTTACACTAAAACGTGCGTTTCGCACCTCAAAGCGTCCTTCCTCACGCTCGTACTGGTACTCATACTTAGCACGTATCGTACCGTGTATTTCAGGTTTCCACTCCTGTGCCACAACCTCTCCGGCAGTACTGACACTCAAGGCTGTAATTGCAGCCATTCTTAATACTGTTAATGTCATTTTCATGGCGCAAATATACAAACGCCATGTTACAATGATATTACAGCCGGATAAAAATATCACCCATAGCACGATATAATGCCGTCATGCCCTGCAGGCAAGCCTGTATCTCCTTAACCTCAGTCAGTTCCGCCTGCAGTAGTGTCTGCTGCGCCGTGAGCACCTCAAGATATGAGGATGCAGTGCTATACGTCATGAGCAGTTTTGTGCTGTTCACCGTACGTTGCAGTTTTTTTAAGCCCAAAAGGTCATTAGGTTCCATATCTGTTTCGTCTATCGGTGTGCCGGATTGCAACTGCTTCGGCGAAGGCATAGTACACTATGTCGAGAAATGGCGGGCTCGTAACTGCACTTAATGAAAGTTAATTTGTAAAGATATTTGGTCGAATTTAACATTTTTAAATTCGGCATTCTAGGTGTAAATATTTGTTAATGAAAGTGGGTCGAATTATGGTCCCGATGGGTCGAAAAACGATCCCAGTTTTTTGGCAACGCGATTACGTCGTATTGGCATCGCCATTACGATGAAATCGCAATGCGATTTCGACGTAACGACGATGCGATAAAAGCTATATCGCAATGAGCTCACGTACGTAATCGTAAACCGATGAAATGGTATTAGATCGCAAAACACGTAACTTTCTGACTATCAGCGCTCCCTATTTTAGATGAAAAGCGCTCATTTTCGCGTCGTAGGTTTCAAACCGAGGTTTGGGTGCCTATTAACACACGTTAAAGTCAAGATTTTTCATAAAAGTAAATAAATGTTATACGTATCAAATCACCATTAAGAAATGGCAAAAACAAGTTATTACATCAGAAAGCGCAGCTGATGAATGAACACAAACTGATGAGACTGGAGCAGGCAGCCGTTGAGGGGAAAAAGCTGTCCACGGAGGAAGCATGCAAGATGTGCGATGTCTGCACTACCACCCTTTGGGCATGGGACAAGGCTGGTTATCTGAGAGCCGCCAAGGCGGGCAGACGTAAACGTTATGCTTTCTCTGACATCAAGAGGTTGCTGTCACCAAGGCTGAGGACCATCGAGGAGAAGTATGTCGTCCATCTCCGTGATTTCTCTCGGCTGGATGACCACACCTCACAGCGAGCCGACTACATCGAATGGCTCTACTCGGACGAGGACGAACACCGTCAGGAGATAGATAAACTCTGGCAACAGAGACAACAAAGATTGAAATAAAAACAATTCGTGCTGACCTGCGGAATGCGGACCAGCACGAAATGCTTTGTTGTGTGTGTTATTCAACTGGGACTAAGCGCACGGGGCGGATGGGACATCCATAGAAACGTTGGTAGAGGCTCTGAGGATAGAAGTTACCAGTGCAGAAGTCCAAGCAATACGCATACGTATCCGAGTAGGCTGTACCCGACCGATAGTAGCCGTAGGAACCTATATTGTTGGAGCTCGTGTTTATGAGGAAACCAGCAGCAGGCAAGAAAAGGTAAGTGGAGTTGTCTTCTTTCTTGGTTATCTTCATACCTTGAATACCATCAATATATTCGAGTTCCTTTTCTCCATCAGCTCCCCAATACACCGAAGTCTTATTGGCATCTGACAATGCCTTCCATATCTCTTTAGTAGGCAACTGCCAGTCGCCGCCAAGAACCTGGCGGGCAGCATCATAATCTATCTTCAAAACATCATTCTCTACATAAGAATTATTGCCATAAGATGGGCAATTCCCGTATGAATAACCTTCGGATTTGTCGTCTTTCCATGCATTGACGGTAACAGATGAGGACGTGGTAGTAATACTTGTATACCAAGGCTCTAACGCTCCCCAGGCAAAATAATCGCCAAAGTCGGATTCGTTCTCTGCAAGACCTGTTGCCGTGAGGTTGCTCTTGGCGAAGATGATCTTGTAGTTCTTGCCGTCTTTCGTAATAGTCAGTCCCATATCTACCTCCTGATCGGCTCTTACGATGCCTCTAGCTTCATCATTCCCATAATTACCATCGGTAGCAAACTTTCCAAGATTGATTACTGTATTGCGCTTAATCCATATTTCTTTGTTTCCCTTGCGTGTATAAACCTTGCTGCCGTCAGATGTGGTGAAGGAGAGGGTCCATCCTGCGGTGAGGGTTACAGAGGGAACGGCGATATAATATGTATTGCCGGATTCGATATTACCGTTGAGCGTGATGGTATATGACTTGTCTGTGGCACTATTTGAAATATAGATTGAAGGTTCTCCATAATTATAACTGAGTGTTCCAGTACCAGCCAATGCATAAGTCTCGTTTGCTGCTTTCAACTCTATCTTGCTGCAATCAAACAGTGGCGTCACTTTAATATAACCCACGGCATTCTTGAAATTCAACGTGGTGTTCTCGCTTTGTGCCATCATAAATGCCGCATTCTTGTCAAAGCCATTAGGTGTGGCGGTCTGATTGGCTGGAAACGTAATCCTATCTATATAGTCTTCAGAATATAGCACATCGTAATTATCGATATATGGATAGACAGCCAAATAAGAATTTGCTGACATTGTCGAGCCCTCAAACTTTGCGGAGGCAGTGCCTGCACCCTCGCGCAATGTAAACGTAGCTGGATAATGACCTGTAATCACACTTATCTTGTCTCCTTCCTCCCAAACAATCTCCGTCTTGTCATGCGGGTTGATTGCCGCGCGTGTGCCCGTTCCTTCCTGTGTGGCGGTGAACGACATCACCTTGGTGTTGCCTGTGTTGTCAATGGTCTCGTTGTCATCTGACGAACATGAAGCAAATGACATGACGGTTACAAGAGCCATCACTGATTGTATATACTTTTTCATTTTCTTTTATCCTTTATTATGTTACCACTCGTAATCTTCTTCGTTCAGTCTTTCTGTCTCACCATTGCCACTCCCAGCTAATAGTTGCGGACTATCAACATTATAAATAGCCATTTGAGGCTTCACATATTGTCTCTTTTTGATTTCTTTCATTATTGTAGAATAAAAAATAGGCGTGCAACCATTCTTTTGCCTGCCTTCTACAAAGGTTACCGCCAAGTGACCTATACGCATAACAAGCACAGAATAGTCCACGCCCAACGAGCGTGAACTTTCAGTCTGCTTGTCCTCATGCGTTGAATTTTGGCGGTATTCTTGTAGAAGAGAACAAGAACTAAAAGCTCAATATTTTATATAATGTCCTTTATCAAGTTTTCAGAACGGAAACGCCGAGTTAATGATTTTGAGGCTTGTGCCTCATGCTTGTTTTCTCTCATTGGGAGTCAGTAAGCCTTTGGCTCTGATATCCCGCCCGCGTTTCTGTTTACCTTTAATGTCTGTTTCTTCTTATTCACGTTTTATTTCAACCTTGTATTCTTGTCTATGTCCCCATTGCAGGGTGGCAGGAATGAATACGTGTTCCTACCTATACTCTTCAACCATCGACATCAAGTCGTAAAACATCAAGCGAGTGCTCAATGTTGCTTCTGAGGTGATGTGACGGTAGTCTTTCTCTTGTTGCTCTGTACTGAATAATGTTGTGAAACCATTTTGCTCATAAAACACCATCGTTGATGGGGTGTTATATGCGTCAACAATCACAAATCGGCATCCAGAATAAGTGCTCTTTCAAAAAACTCATCTTCTTCCTAAATGAGCTTTTGACAACATGCTATACAACTCGGCAAACTTCTTTTCAAGAATAGCCTCGTCTGCTTTCTTCTGCTCTTCCGATAGGCTGAGGTATCGCTGGTAATTAGCCTGCGCACGCCCCTCGAATCGCAGAGCCACTTCACCAGTCGGTACTGGTATGGATGCTATCGGTAGTGCCATATCTTTTACTCCTTACTATTCAACATTATATATTACCTTGCAAAGGTACTCATAAAAAAATGAGAGTAAGCAAAGTTTTACGATGTTTCTTAGTTGAACAAGCTGAAAATCCTACTTTTCGAGCTAATTTCAGTAAAAATCGATAAGTATAGACTTGTTATTAGGTACATTTGGGGAACAACCGTACAAATTTGTCTGTCATTCCTCCTCAATCTCAACTACTTATCATCACCCTTTCACATTCTCGGGAATATGTTGCAAAATATCATTCTGATATTCTTCAACCTGTGGCAACAACAATATGGAGGAAAAGGCATAAAACGTGAAATGAAACACCCTGAGCGACTCTGCATGCAATTCTATAATCTCGTCTTCGATCATTTCCGCGAGCAGCGCTCCATACGCTACTATGCCGACAAACTGCGCATCACATCCAACTATCTTGCCATGATAGTACGGCAGGTGTGTCATGAGACACCTAAAGAAGCCATTGTAAGGCAGGTTCTCCTCGAAATGAAACACCAGCTTGTCCACACCGAACTTACTGCAGAGCAGATAGCACTACGTCTGCATTTTGCCGACACATCATACATGTGTCGTTTCTTCAGGAAACATACGGGTATGTCTGTTTCAAAATTCAGAAACAGCATCAACGGATGAATATATCCCGACACTTATTTACAACAGCCCAAGACAAAAAAAGGAATATGTACAGTAACACTACCTGCCACTCATTAAAACGTATTACATCCAGCACTCCCCACGGTATCTTTTCTACCATCCTAACAATGCCGTTGAGCCAGTCGGCAACACATCCTGTCGCGTGCCACAGATAATATTCTACCGTCTCTAACGGAAACAAGGAGACATCTGCAACATGGAAACAGGAAAGGAATTCTGATAGCAACAAAGATGATGTCGCAAGGACAAGAATGACAAAAACCAAAGGGAACACCAATACATTGACCGGAAGGAAAAGCAGAGGCAAACGGCTAAAATAATATGCCACCAGGGGAAATACTGCAAGCTGCGCAGATAGGCTGACGGATAACATACTGCGAAGCCAACGGAGGGGATAACGCCCTCTGTCACCTCGACCGCAAAAAAGAAGAATACCCGCCACTGATGATATGGATAGCTGAAAACCTACGTCATAAACAACATAAGGATTGAAAAGCATCATAAGTATAGCAGAAAAAGAAAGGGCATTGAGGCTCATACTCTCGCGATGGGAAAGACTGACAAGACTGAAAAGAGTAAGCATAATGCCGGCACGTACAGCAGACGGAGGCGCACCAACCATAACAATATATGCCCACAGAAGAGCGAGCACAACACCTTCAATAACCGGATTGGAATGACGGCGACGATAACGTCGGTGAAGGGTAAGAATCATATATATCATGCCGAGGTGCATGCCGGATAAAGCCAGAACATGGGCAACACCGGCAGTGGCATAGGCGCGACGCAATGACGTTGGAAGTGTTGTCTTGTCACCAAGGGTAAGAGCAGAAAGCAAGGCTCGAGCATCTGTATCTGGAATATGCCGGATATAGTGATGGGTAAGGCGGTGACGCAGGCGAACAAGCCTGAGCTTAACACGCAATGGTTTGTCAAGTACTTCTGTATTAGAATAGTGAGCTATACGCCAACACCAATGGGGTATAAAAGTCGTTGCTACCACCTGCTGTGACATCATATAAAGTGGTGGCAGGCTGCTCTCATAAGCACTTGCTACAGTTGAATGGAAGGTTGCTGTAAGAACGAGGGAAGTTCCTGGAGAAAAGGTGCAACATGTGACAGCTGCTGTATTGGCAGCTGTATCATGCTGCAAAGTAGCCCATACCTTGCGATTTCGGAGTTTTCCGGTGATTGGCATAATTTCGATAGTAGTACTGCGCGGATGCTGACGCACTGTGCGGAGGACAACAGCCCGGCAGGTGATGGGTTCCTCGGTAATTTCAGGGGGAACATAAAGAGAACACTGGGCATATCCTGCGAGTACGCTACCAAGGGTAACTGATACAATAATATGGGAAAAGGTAAGCAACAGACGCCGCATCCTTGGAACAACAATGGCTACACCGGCGAATACAGCACCTACAATAACTGTGGCATATATATCCGGGGTTAAAATTATTCCCACGGCAAGTGCTAAAGCAACAGGCAGCAGAGGATAACGCTGGATGGTGGCACCTGAATAACGGCGGCGACGTAAGAGTGGCATTGGCGGAAATAAAAAAGTGCCTCCCTTTTTCATTGTGGTCGGCACTTCTTATACGTTTTAGCTAGACAATATTTTTTAATATATCATATATCTCTGTGTGTTTAATCTACGGTATGTGTGATACATGTAGATCGCCCGGAATGTCTATACGCTACATAGCAGCTGCTTCTATCCACGAGTATACGCAACCGAAAATTCCGAAAAGAATTATGCCTGCGGTACAGAGAGCAAGGGCGACACGTATGGCACCACTGCCGGAAATGGCTGGCAGAGGACGATCGGTGGGGCTGATATACATGGCCTTTACCACAATGAGGTAGTAGTAGAGACTGACAACAGTGTTAATGAGCGCTACGAAAACGGTAATCCACGCCAGTAGGCTGTGAGTGCGGCTGACCGCTGCCATAAAGACGAAGAACTTGCTGAACATACCGGCGAAAGGAGGAATACCAGCAAGAGAAAAGAGAGCAAGGGTAAGCAACAGTGTCAGTCGAGGATTTGTACGATAAAAGCCGCTATAGCTGTCAATGCGAGTAGTGCCACAGCGCTGCTCAACAAGGCTGATAATTGTGAATACGCCAAGATTGGCAGCTACGTATACAAGCACGTAATAGCTAAGAGCAGGAGTTGCTGCAACCGTGGTACCGAGGACGGCAAGCATGACATAGCCTGCCTGCGAGATTGAACTGAAAGCCATGAATCGCTTGAGCTCGCGCTGACGCAGTGCAAAGAGATTGGCAACAGTGACACTAAGCATGATGACAACAGCAAGAAGTAGTTCCCAACTGCTTATGAGAGGAGCAAAAACCTTGTGGAGAATAACCATAAGGGTGAAAGCGGCAGCACCCTTGGAGACTACGCTAAGGTAGGCTGTAACAGGCGTTGGAGCTCCCTGGTAGGTGTCGGCTGTCCATAGATGGAATGGTACAAGGGATATCTTGAAGCCCAATCCACTGAAAAAGAAGACAAGACCCATAATAGTTAGAGGACTGGCCTCGAGACTGTTTACCACATCTGCAAAATAGAGGGTACCTGCATGGGCATAAATAAAACTGATACCGTAGAGCATAACACCGGAAGAGAATGTAGCGGTGAGAATAAACTTGGCTGCAGCTTCGGCGGACAGGTGACTGCCCTTGCCAAAAGCAACAAGACAAGCAAGAGGTACTGATGCCATCTCCAGAGCAAGGAAAAAGAGCAAGAAATGTGCAGAGGACATCATGAAGTACATGCCAAGGAGCGTAGAGAGCAACAGAATATAGTATTCGCCTTCATAACGGCGTACCTCGGGACGAGAAAGCCACTCTTGCGACATGATAACGACAACAAGAGTTCCGCCGGTGAGAATGACCTTCATTACTCCGGCAGCAGGAGTGCTGACATACAGCGACCCAAAAGCGCTGCTGGGCTCCGCCACAAAACAAAGGGCGGTGAGGGCAGCAAGGGGCAATACGGTAGCGACAAAGAGTGCCGAATGCCGACGCTGGGAACGGCTGAAAGCAAAATCAACGACAAACACTATGATGAGAAGTGCCGTAAGGGCAACTTCGGGCAGCATATTGAGAAACTGACTGTAATCCATTGTGGTGTGTTATTTATATATATTATTGATATATATTTATATATGTATGTGAACGGAATGTCTATAGACTGATCGCGGTGAGAATTGGGGTGACGGCATCGCCTATTACCCAACTCACCCAGAAAGGCATTACACCGAGGGCTGCCACACAGAAAATGAGACAGCACACAGAGAGACGCTCATGCCACGTAGCATCGGAAAGCTCAAGATAATGTGGATCGGAAACATTTCCGAAAAGTATCTTGCCCACCACACGGAGTATATAGACAGCTGTGACAACAATGGAGGTGCAGGCAATGATCGTAGCTACACGGTGGAAGGTGTCTGCATTCTCAAACGAGCCCACAAAGATAGTCATCTCTGCAATGAAGCCAGAAAAGCCAGGAAGTCCGAGATTAGCAAGTCCGGCAATAACGTAGCCAACGCTAAGGAAAGGCATTATCTTCATGAGTCCACCAAGACGACGTATGTCACGGGTGTGAGTGCGACCGTATATCATACCAATGAGAGCAAAGAAGAGTGCGGTCATAAGTCCATGAGAAAGCATCTGAAGGATAGCTCCGGTACAGGAAGTGTGCGTCATCATAAGCAGGGCAAAAAGCACAAGTCCGCAGTGAGATACAGAAGAATAGGCATTAATATACTTAAGGTCTGTCTGCACACAGGCAGAAAGGGCGCCATAAACTACCGATATGGTTGTGAGGATGAGAAAAACCCATGAGAGCTCCCGGGCCGCATCAGGAAGAAGGAACATGGCAACACGGAAACATCCGTAACCTCCAAGCTTCATGAGCACGCCTGCATGGAGCATTGAAACAGCAGTTGGAGCCGACGCATGACCATCGGGAGACCACGTATGGAAAGGGAAAAGGGCGCCGAGAACTCCAAAGCCTATAAAAATGAACGGGAAAAATATCTTCTGAACGGATACAGGAATGTTATGGCGAGAGGCTATTGTCATGACGTCCATTGTGTCAGCACCACTGTAATAGTAGATACCAAGTATACCAATGATGAGCAAAGCGGAACCACCCATAAGCATAAGGGTAAGCTTCATGGCTGCGTACTCCTTGTTGCCGCTACCCCATACGCCAATGAGAAGGTACATGGGAATAAGTGCCACCTCGTAGAACATAAACATGGCGAACATATCGGTGCAAATGAAAAAACCGTAAACGCCAATAGAAAGCAGCGTGAACCAAAGGAAATATTCCTTAGTGAGTGGTTTGAGCTGCCACGAGGCAAAGGTACCAGTAAATACTATTATACTAGAGAGAAGAAGCATGACAACTGAAATGCCATCAACTCCTACGGAATAAGCTATATGGAGCGGCTCGAACCATGATATACTGTGAGTGAACAGCATAGGAGCGGTATCGCCTGAATGACGCGCTGCAATGAAAGCATATGTTAACCATGCCGACAAAAGAAGCAACGCAGAGGAACCTGCTACCATCACGCCACGTATCTGACGTAGGCTGCGAGACATCCATAGTCCTAACAGCATCAGTACGGGGATTGCTACAAAAAGGCTTAAAATACTCATTTTATCTTAATTATAATGCAAGTAATAATAATGTTAAAGCTATCACACCGGTAAGGAACCAAAGGGCATACTTACGAACATCGCCACTCTGCCAGGGACGGAGAGTCTCTCCAGCTTCATTAGCACCCCACGCCATGAAATTGAACGTACCGTCTACAACATGTCGATCAAACCAGGCTATAGGTGTACTGATGCAGCGGAAGATAATCTTATGGGTGACAAACATGTATACCTCGTCCATATAGAAACGCCTATAGGCTGCACGATGGAGACGAGGGAATTGCCTGTAAAGACGATCGGCAATAGGCTGGCGCTCACCCTTGTATATGTAGGTGGCAAGAGCTATTGAAATTATGGCAATGATTGTGCTGACTAGCGCAATTGTTGTGTCAAAATGGATGTCATAAACAGTACCGGCGGCTGTAACGTAGCTACCAAAGCTACCACCCCATCCTGCAAAGCCAGCAATAGTGGTATAGACTCCAACACCAACTGTGATGACACAGAGAATAATGAGGGGAAGAGTCATATTGAGAGGTGCCTCATGAGGAGTGTGATGGGCATGCAACTCCGTATTCTCCGTTCCCCAGAAAATACCGTAATACAGACGAAACATATAGAATGCTGTCATAGCTGCGACACCAGTCATTATCCATCCCACAACAGGGCTGTAAGCAAAACAAGCCGTTATAATCTCATCCTTAGAACTGAAACCAGAGAAAAAAGGTATACCTGCTATGGCAAGACAAGAAATAAGGAATGTTACGTGGGTGATAGGCATATACTTGCGCAGTCCACCCATCGCTGACATTTCGTTGGAATGGACAGCATGGATAATACAGCCGGCTCCAAGGAAGAGACATGCCTTGAACATGGCATGGGTGAAAAGATGGAACATGGAAGCCATATAGCCGAGTTGGGCATGATTGTCAAGCAAGTCACCGTGATGACCGGGAAGACACACTCCTAAAGCTACCATCATGAAAGCTATCTGTGATATAGTGGAAAAAGCCAACACACGCTTGATATCACTCTGAGCACATGCTACAGCGGCTGCATAAAAAGCGGTGAATACTCCAACCCATACAATAATGCTCATCTGTGAACCAGCATATTCTATCCATAAGGGGAAAAGACGTGCTATCTGGAACACACCTGCTACGACCATCGTGGCGGCATGTATAAGGGCACTGACAGGAGTTGGACCTTCCATGGCATCGGGAAGCCATATATGCAGGGGGAACATGGCACTTTTACCTGCACCGCCAATAAACATGAGGATAAGAGCGGTGGGCAGAATAAACACACATGAGGAAACAGCACGACTGGCATCAACCGTAAGGAAAGGCTCTGTACCAGCACCCATGACAACTTCTCCAGCAAAGGAGAAGCTAAAAGAGCCTGTATAGTAACCAAAAATGAGGATACCGACAAGGAAGAACATATCGGCGAAACGAGTTACTATAAATGCCTTCTTGGACGCAGAAATGGCCGGTTGCAACGGATAATAGAAACCGATAAGAAGATAGGAGCTAACACCCACAAGTTCCCAAAAAAGGTACATTTGGAAAATGTTGGTGGCCACCACAAGGCCGAGCATAGACATGGTAAAAAGACTAAGAAAAGCATAATAGCGCTGAAATCCTTTCTCGCCATGCATATAGCCAAAAGAGTAAATGTGTACCATGAGGCTCACTGTACTTATCACAATGAGCATCATCACAGAAATAGGGTCAAGCAATATGCCTAAGTCAAAATTAAGGCTGCCTAATGGTAACCACGTAAAGTTGTAAGGTACAATGGTTGCATAAACTCCGTCTGCAACACGCTCCGCCGAAAAATAGCTGTAAGCAGTGATGTACGATAGTACAGTGACAGCACCAAGCGATGCCGTGCCTATAAGACCGGCTACCCTATGGGACATCTTCATGCCTGCAAGTCCCAACACAAGAAATGAAAGAAGAGGCAGAAGAAGTATCAAAAATACATAACTATAGTCCATGTTCAATACACATTAATATTTCATGTTTTCAATACTGTTCACACGATCACTACGGAAGTTACGGTAAACATTGATAATTATCGCAATGGCAACAGCACTCTCAGCTGCACTAACACCGATGGAGAACAGAGTCATGAAAAAGCCCTCAAACTCTCCCGGATAGAGCAGGCGGTTAAACGCCGCAAAATTTATGTCGACAGCATTGAGTATAAGCTCTATGGAAATGAGCATGGCAATGAGGTTACGACGAGTGACAAAACCAAACACGCCGATGAAAAATAGAAGCGCACTAAGCACAAAATAACATTCAACTGGTACCATAATCATTTTTCCTCCCCTTCTTTACGTGATACAACAAGGCCTCCAATGATGCAGGCAAGCAAAAATACCGAAATGAACTCGAAAGGAAGCACATACTGGTATTTATCGCTACCAAGAAGTGACTGTCCAATAGTCTTCATCGGAACCTCTTCAGAATAGTCGCAGCACGTTGTGATGAAACCATTCTTGAGCAGCACAAGAGTCACGACAACAAAACCTGCCAACGACACTAAAGCACCGCAAAATACCCTGCTGCCTTTCATACGCTCGACAAGGCCCTGAAGGGGACGCTTACCCACAAGCTGAATGGCAAAGATGTAGATCATCGTAACACCACCGGCATAGACACTTATCTGGACTGCACCTAAGTAGGTATAGTCTAGAAGAAAATACAAACCAGCCACGCCAAAGAGCACAAACAGCATGAAAGTGGCTGCACGCATTATTCTTTTTGTTGCCACACACATCACGGCGGAACCAATGATAACAGCGGCAAGAATTACAAACATTACTATATTGGCCATAATTTTTTCTAACGTCGGTATTTTATTTTTTAGTGTTCCACGTACCTGTCTCGATAGCATTTGCTCCATCAATTATACCAGGAAGCGATGGCTCATATGATAGTTCCTTGTCGAGATGAAGCACAAGAGACTCACGCTCGAACGTAGCATTCTCAAAATCATTGGTAAACATGATTGCATCTTGAGGGCATACATTGACGCACAACTGACAGAACATGCAATCGCCGAGATCGTAGCTGTAATCGGTTAGGAAACGTTTTTTCTTACCATCCTCCGTCTCACGCATCTCCGAGGATATCCTTATCGTTCCATTAGGACATGCCTTCTCACAAAGAGTGCAGGCTATGCACTTATGACTGCCGTCAGCGGCATGGGGCATGACGAGACGACCGCGATGACGAGCTGATACATGCAACGTCGTCTTACGGTTTTCCGGATATTGCTCGGTAACTTTCGGAGTAAAATACTCCTTCATGGTAACTCGCATACCCGTAAACAGAGACTTTATACCCTCTGCTGCTTCTCCGAAATATGATTTATTGTTTTCCATTGTCTGATAATTTTCGTCCGTTGCCTTACCTTATATACCAACCCATTGCCACAACAACCGTCATGAGCACAAGATTAATCAACGACAACGGCATTAAATATTTCCACTCAAGTTTCAAAATTTGATCGATGCGCAAACGGGGGAACGACCAGCGTATCCACAGCAGTATCCATACAAGACCAAAAGCCTTGACTATGAACCATACTATGCCGGGGATGAGATCCATCACAGTATCAAAACCACTCACACCAATGTGTATAGGCATCCATCCGCCAAGGAAAACGGTGGTTGCTATACCGGCAATGACAAACATGTTAAGGTATTCGGCAAGATAGAAGAAGCCAAAACCCATGCCGGAATATTCGGTGTGGTAACCTGCGGTAAGTTCACTTTCAGCCTCAGCAAGGTCAAAAGGACCGCGGTTAGCCTCGGCATTTCCTGCAACAATGAATATTAAAAATGCAATGATTGCTGGTAAATGTCCCTGGAAGACAAGCCAGCCAAAAGGTCCAGACTGTGATTCTACTATACCACTCACCTGCATCGTACCCGTAAGTACAACAGCAGTGATAAGGCAAAGACAGAGAGAGATCTCATAGGATATCATCTGAACTGCTCCACGCATGGCTGACACAACACTATACTTATTGTTAGAGCCCCAACCGGCAAGGAAAATACCTACCACACCTATACTTGAAATGGCGGTAATAAGAAATACGCCTACGTTAAAGTCAAGTATGCCAGCACCCTTATTCCACGGCATGAACGAGAAAGTACCCACAGAGGCTATAAGGACAAGGAAAGGCGCAACAAGATAAAGGAACTTATCTGCCTTATCAACGAAGAAAATCTCCTTCTGAAGCATCTTGAGCACATCGGCAAATACTTGAAATACTCCCCACGGGCCAACACGCATCGGACCAAGACGGCACTGAAACCAAGCGCACACCTTACGCTCCATAAATATAAGCACGATGGCAAGCAAGGCATAAGCCGTTAGAATAAGAACGCCCACCAGAACGCACTCGATAAGTATCGACATAAAGTCCCCAAGCCCCAAAACGTTGCGAAGAAGACTGTCGAACCAGCTTGTTACTATACTAAAATCAAACATAATTTTATCTGTCAATATCAGGTATTACATAATCTAACGAAGCACCGACGGCTATAAGGTCGGCTATTTTTTCGCCGCGAAGCATCTCATCTAGTGCCGACACCAATGGTAAACCCATTGGACGGAACTTCAGACGGTAAGGACACTTATCTCCCCTTGAGTCGAGATAAACACCTATCTCACCGCGGCTACCCTCGCAGGAGGCATACCAACTACCCTCTGGGACACGGATGATGGGCTTCTGCTTAATATAGTAGTCACCGGCGGGAATGTTGTCAATAAGCTGCTCGATGATGCGTATGCTCTGCTCCATTTCATCCATACGAACAAGATATCTGTCTAAACTATCGCCATGCTGATATGTGATCTCGTCAAACTCCACCTGCGAATACATTGCATAAGGGTGGGTCTTACGGACATCGTTATGCCATCCCGAAGCGCGACCAGTACCTCCGGTACAACCGTAGCTTATAGCGCTCTCCTTAGTAAGCTTACCAACGCCCTTGAAGCGGTTTTTGAATATCACATTACCAGTGAAGATATCGTGATATTCCTTGAACATCGGCTTCATGTAGGTACAGAGTTTCTTTACGCTTTCCACAAAACGAGGATCAATATCTGCCTGCAAGCCACCTATCCTATAATAGTTCTGAATGAGGCGTCCACCGGTTGTCTCCTCCATAATGTTGAGCACCTGCTCACGGTCACGCATACCGTAAATGAATGCTGTAAGGGCTCCGAGATCCTGAGCACAACAGCTATAGAACAGTAAGTGGCTGTCAAGACGCTGCAACTCATCCATAATGGTACGCACGTACTTTATACGGTCTGAAAGCTCTACTCCGGTAGCCTCCTCTATAACCGAACAGAGGGCGTGACGGTTCATCATGGCGCTCAAATAGTCCATACGATCTGTGAGAGCCAAGGTTTGCGGATATGTGTAGTCCTCACACATCTTCTCTATACCACGGTGTATATATCCACAATGAGGATATATTTTCTTTATCGTCTCTCCATCGACAACGGTTTGCAAGCGCAAAACGCCATGAGTAGCAGGATGCTGTGGACCGATGTTTATCACGTAGTCATCGTCAGAAAATAGCATACGACGGCACGCGACGAGCTTCCCATCACGGTCGAGAGTATACTCCAACGTGTAGTCGGGCTCAGCATCATCATCAAGTGTATAGGTATTTTTTGTGGGACTCATATCGTAATCCTTACGAAAAGGATGTCCCTTGAAATCAGAACGCAGGTAAAGACGCCGCATATCTTTGTGACCAACGAAGATGATGCCAAAGAAATCAAACACTTCACGTTCAAGAAAGTCGGCACTCTTCCATAGATGGCTCACCGTAGGCAGCCACGGTTCACTTCCCGCTGCTGCAATCGCCTTTACACTGACACGCTGATGGGTAAGCGTGTTCTCTAATATATATATACAACCAAGTCCTTCTTCGCCAAAATCTTCACCAACTATTGTAACGAGGAAGTCGAAATGCTTGTCGTTTTTCAGCTTTGCCATCTCAGCAGCAAAGGCATTCAATTCGAATTGTATGTTCTCTAATTTCATATCCGTCTTCCTTATATTATTGTTGATGATTGCCGGAGCCTACCGAAGTGCCAGCAACAACGATGGCTTTTTTCTCCTTACGATTACGGCAACCGAAAAATTTCTCTATCTTCACCTTGCGCTGCAACTGCATCATACCATAAAGAATTGCTTCCGGACGCGGAGGACAACCAGGTACAAACACATCTACAGGTACGATCTCACTGATGCCCTTCACTACATGGTAACTCGACTTGAATGGGCCGCCCGAGATAGCACAACCACCAACAGCAACTACATACTTAGGCTCCGCCATCTCGTCGTAAAGGCGCTTCATAACGGGAGCCATCTTGTGGGTTATAGTGCCAGCACACATTATAAGGTCTGCCTGGCGTGGAGAGTTTCGAGTCACCTCAAAGCCAAAACGTGCAAAATCATAACGTGCACAACCAACTGCCATAAATTCGATTCCACAGCAACTTGTAGCAAAAGTGAGCGACCAAAGCGAGTTGCTTCTACCCCAGTTAATAGCCTGATCAAGCGAACCAACAAACACATCTACGCCACCTTCATGAAGTTCGGCTACTATTTTCTCAAGAGCGGCATTATCCTTAAACTCTGCGTAAGGAATGCTCTTTATATGCGGCTTTCTCACTTCCATTCCAGCGCTCCTTTCCGCCAAGCATATGCCAGGCCAAACACAAGTACCAACAGGAAGAATCCGATGCTGAACAATGCCATAACACCGAACTCCTTAACTACAACTGCCCAAGGATAGAGAAACACTGTCTCTACATCGAACATAAGGAAGAGAATTGCAAAAAGGTAGTAGCCCACATGCATTGGCAACCAAGAAGAGCCTCGCGTAGGAATACCACACTCGAAAGGCTCGCCCTTTACCTTGTTATACGTGCGGGGACCTATGAGTTTTGCTATCACATAAGCCGCTGCTACAAGCACAATTGCCGTTAGTATAACGGTCGTAAACAAGATGAAATACATAAAAAACTTATTATATTACAAATTTGTATGCCTATAAGGCGGTGCAAAGGTAACAAAAAATTCGCAATGATTATTATTAAACGCAAAAAGTTTTTATTACAAACGACAACCATCACATATGGAAATCATCAAACGGATAGTTTACGTTCATCTGAATACCTTACGAAAAAAATCGCCTTTCTCCATAGATAGTTAGGGATGAGACGCCAAAAGATAGTGACGAAGCGCCATCTCCAGTCGATAATAACAACATGTCGGCGCTTGTAGATAGCCCTCACTATATGCTCTGCAACATGTTCTGGTCTCATCAGCATCGGATAACGGTAACAGTCGTGAAGCAGAGCCGTATCCACAAATCCTGGACGAATGTCAGTCACTGAAATATTGAGGCGACGAATAGTCGCAAGCTGCTCCAACGACTGCAGATACACATTCTGGAATGCCTTTGTAGCAGAATACGAAGGTGCTAATCCAAGTCCTTTGGTTCCAGCTATTGATGAAATAGCAACTATATGTCCGCCATCATTAGCGGAGAAATATCGGAAAGCCGCTGATATCATCCTCGTGAAACCGAGCGCATTAGTATCAACTGTGGCTGTCTCTATGTCTGCATAGAGGTCGGGATTTTGCTTTCCTATACCTGCAGCATAGAAGAAAAGATCCATTCCTCCCATCTTACTTATCATTGCGAGCAGTTCAAGAGAAGCATTTTCCTGTCTTACATCAATATTGGCAACGACAACCCTTTCCGGAAATTGACGTTGTAGGTCGTATAATAAATCTGAACGGCGGGCAGCGACACCAACGTGCCACCCGTCGTTCAACAGGATTTTTGCAACTTCAAGCCCTATACCAGAAGAGGCTCCTATGATTACAGCTTTCGTAATAATAGATTATTTGTTTCTTACTACGTAATTTGTACTATCGCAAACTAACCTCCAGTGGGGTACGAATACCTTCCAAGAATGTATCTATGCGGCTCTGCCATTCCTGTAGACTGCGACAGTCGTACTTGCTCCACGATGAACCAAAATAATATGTATATTTTTCGCCACTCTTATAGCCCCCCTTTATTCCGAGAGCATGACCGGCATTTCCTCTTGTAGGATTGGAATACATCAACTTGCGAGTTTGCGTTACACCGTTCGGGAAAAGAGCTGCCACATATATTTGGAAGTTTTGTCCACTCGGATTATCTGTTGGGTCAGCATAACAAACATAATCTTTTCCAAGAACTACGCTCTCCGTATCTTCTGTATGAATAACGACACCAGAAGCTAAGTCGGCAGACTGTGTAAGACCATCATACCACACTGTCATACGATTGAAGTTGGAATTCTTATCAAGACTAAGAATACGTGTCTCCACAACATTCTCATCACCTTTTACCTTCGTAGGGTTATATACAAGTCTTACACTGAAGCGTAACGGACCGTTGTCAAGTATCTCATACTCCTTATAACAATAGGGGAAGATTATGTTCTCTCCGTCCAACAGTGCGGGAGTTCCGCAACCAAGAGTTGGTCCTACTTTATAACAATCAAGCCCATGTCCTTGATCATAATGATAACTCGTTATTTTGTTTAAAGAGTCTGCCGATGCTGGATTCGTGGACTTCAGTGAGGCAATGACAGGTTTCATAATATCTTCAAGATAGTAACGACCTTCAACAACGAGGTCGGGAGTATTTTTCACCCATACGTCGTTGCCATAAGCATCTTCACCAGAACGCTGCAAAGCTGGGCCGTAACAACGATATGCTCCACGGTCATTCTCCCAGGCTATGTCATCCACACGCTCGGGATACATACGTCCAAAACAAGTGTTGATAAATGTTTGCGGGATTCCTTTCTTGATCGTAAACAGGGCTGTGCCGCAGGGTCGTACAGCAGCATCAATAAGTAATTTGCCATCATAAGTGAGTTGATATGCCACCTGCTGTCCTACAGCATTGTATACTTGTAGTTGTCTACCGCCACTTATTCCGAGCTTCTCGAACACAGTCTTGGCACAGAGTTCTACAACCTCATAGCGGAAGCTATGAGCATCATTGCTGACAGCTACAGTAAATGCCTTATCATCGGCAGGACGAACGCTTCCATCGTCATATTTCACCTTCTCGCAGGCTGCTAAAAGGAATGCGCCTGTACCAAAGTTTGTTACATTGTCGGCTGTAAGTAGCTGACCTTTTACCGCCTTTTCACCTATGGGTTGCACATAACCCACAGAACCGTCTGGCCGCAATGCCACCTCTGATAGATATCTCCACGCCTTATTTATAGCCTCCTCATAATCCGATCTGGCAAGAAGTCCGTTGTTCACCCCCCACAGTAAACCGTAAGTGAGCAATGCAGTGCCACTGGTTTCTGGTCCCTCGGCCTGTTTTGCATCAAGCATGGAGCGGGTCCACCACCCTTCCTGCTGCTGACATTTGACTGCTGCTGTTGCTATACGGCGGAATCTGTCCTCGAAAACACTGCGTGACGCATAAGATACCGGAATATCCGTAAGCACCTTGGCGAGTCCAGCAAGTACCCAACCGTTGCCTCGAGCCCAAAAATCTTTCTTTCCGGCATCGGTCTTGTGTCTGGGATATACATATTTCGCATCTCTGTAATATAGACCTTCTTCCTTATCGAACAACAAATCATCGGTATACTTGAAGTTAGATGTCATTTTCTCAAGATATGAGCAGTCGCCCGTTGTCCTATACATCTTCGACATGACAGGCATTGCCATATATAAAGCATCTGCCCACCACCAGAAGTCATTCTCGCTCCTAAATGTTTCGTAGGTCATTACCTCTCTCGCACGTACAATCTTATAGTCATCAGGATTAGACTGATACATGTCAAGATATGTCTGGAAACATGCCTGCCAGTCACCGAACAGCACATGTTGCTGTCCTTCACCGTATGTCTTGTACAACCACTTGTCTCGATTCTTCTCTGTCGCCCCACTCCACTTGTTATAACGAGCCCACCTGTCACTGTATTCCAAGTATTTTGCTTTACCCGTAAGGCCGTACGCCTCCATGTTTCCTGTGAAGTAGACGGCATTGTCCCAGAAAGCATTTACTTCGGGCTTATTTGTCTGCTGCCAATGATCGTTTACTTTCTCTACAATCTCAAGAGGTGTAAGCTGCATTACGAATTTGTGTTTCTTCGGCTTTGCTTCCATCGGCATTGACAACAGCATCATGGCGATGACAAAACTTGTTGTAGCTGATTTCATGTTTTAATTAAATTATATAGTTAGAGTTTAATATTTCCTTGTTTACTACACAGCGTTAATATAACATTAGCGTTTTGTATCAACGTCATACCCCACAACCCGGTCATTTCATTTCGCTCTTGAAGAAATTCACAACCTGACGGAAGAGATGATTCCTTGTATTACCACCATATATGCTGTGATTGCGGTTGGTATATAGTATTTCCCGAAAGTCTTTGTCTGCCTGAACAAGAGCCTCTGTGTACTCGGCAGTATTGCGGAAATGTACATTATCGTCCGCCAATCCATGGCATATAAGCAAAGAGCCACTAAGCTTGTCTGCACGACTCATTGGATTTATCTCATATCCTGAAGGATTTTCTTTGGGCGTACGCATGTATCTCTCTGTATATACCGTATCATAGTAGCGCCAACTCGTAGGCGGAGCTATTGCCACTCCGGCCCGAAACACCTGACGGCCCTCGCTCATGCTCATCAGAGTATTCCAGCCGCCATAGCTCCATCCCCATATGCCGATTCTGTTTTTATCAACATATGGCTGAGTGCCGAGCCAGATCGCTGTCTCTACCTGATCGCGAGCTTCAAGCTCACCAAGGCGCAAGTATGTACATTTTTCAAAATCCGATCCTCTACCGCCGGTACCACGATTATCAACACATACCACGATAAAGCCTTGCTGTGCCAAATAGTGCTCCATTACACCACCCTGTCCACACATACCGATGCTCCAAGTATTGAGGACTTGCTGACTGCCGGGACCCCCATACTGGTACATGATTACTGGGTAGCGTTTAGATGCGTTAAAATCAGCCGGCTTTATCATCCAGCCCCTCAATTCAACGCCTTCTGACGTGGTAAAAGAAAACATCGCGCGCGAACCTATATTATATATAGACATTTTCTCCCGCAATTCCCTATTATCTATTAGAGTAACAAGTTGTTTGCCTACATTATTGCACAACGTATAGACAGGAGGATTATTCAAATCATTCCAAATATTAATAAAATACTTAAAATTGGTACTGAATATGGCACTGTTGTAGCCCTCCTGCTGGGTAATACGGTCTATCTTACCGTTCTGATGAGCCACAAGCACCTGACGGTCATGAGAGCCTAACATAGCTGCAGAAAAATAGACGTCACCGGTTACCTCATCAAGTCCATAAACATCCGTAACATCATACTGTTCCTTAACAATCTGACGCTGCAACTGACCGCCAAGTGAATACACATATATATGATTATAGCCGTCGCGATCGCTCGGAACAACAATATGTTTGTCTGTAATCTTTATTCCCGACAGGTTGCTTTCCCGTACATATTTATTAGTTTTCTCCTGTATTACAAGTTGGCTGACTGTAGAAAGTGGATTGACCATATATATCGAAAGACAATCCTGATGGCGATTAAGGGTATAGACAGCTATCTTTGTAGGGTCTGCAGTCATAGCAATACGGGGAATATAGCCGCCGGCTTCCACCGGAACATCCAATTTTCGGGTCTGATGCGACTTTATGTCGTAACTGTAAACAGCAACCTTTGAGTTGTCGGCACCTGCTACCGGATACTTATACGTATATAGACCAGGATAATCGGCATATTGTTCTTTTGATGGATTCATTCCGCGAAACAGCTGAATGGAATATTCCCTAACCTTTGACTCGTCATATTTTATCCAGCATATCTGCCTGCCATCGGCTGTAAACACCATACTGCGGTCGTTGCTGAATTCTTCTTCATTAACCCAATCCGGTATTCCGTTGATTATCTCGTTGCGCGCCCCATCCTTTGTAACCTGACTTTCAGCATTGTCATACAACAACTTTACTAGATAGATATTGTTGTCACGGACAAAAGCTATCTGATTGCCATCTGGAGAGAAAAGCGGTGTCTGCTGCGGTCCACCGTCTGACAGCGGAACCATCTTGTTGTTACCAATATCATATATATAATAGGTAGCGGTGAACGAATGGCGGTAAATTGTCTTTGTATCCGTTTGTATAAGCATCCTTCTGCCGTCTGGACTCATAATATATCCATCCACACTCTCTATTTTCCCACCGCGGACAGTGGCAACATCAAACAGAATTCCTGTCTGCTTGCCTGTCTTGAAAGAATATTTTACTATCTGCTTACCGTCGTTTGATATCTGGGCATAGCTTTCCCCGTCTGTCATGGGCTCTACAACAGACATGCGTTCTCCACGGAATTCGCCGCTCGTTATGCTTTTCAAATCAAAATTATTGCCTGCAACAAGCTGTGTTGTTGCCACAAGAAACGCTGCACACATAGTTGCAATATTTTTCATATCATCCTGTTTTAGAAAATTATACACCGCAAAGTTACAACTAAATTCTGAGATTGATAGGCAAAACTATTGTTAATGTTGATTATATGACATTACAATCCGGCTGTGACGGCATTTTTTTTGTAACTTTGCAGCATGGTTTTATTTGGTGATATACAACAAGACGACTACCCTTACAACGACTATGGCAGATGGATAAGGAACAAGTTTCCATTCCGCGTACAGAAAATTGCCGTTGATGCCGGTTTTTCCTGTCCCAACCGCGACGGAAGAATAAGCTCCGGGGGCTGTATTTTCTGCGACAACAACACCTTCAATCCCACATATTGCGACAGCCGCAAAAGCATCAGAAAACAGCTGGAAGAGGGAAAGGACTTCTTTTCCTCCAAATATCCGAAAATGAAATATCTTGCATATTTTCAAGCATTCACCAATACTTATGCTCCTCTTGAAAGATTGAAGCGTATGTATGAAGAGGCTCTGTCTGTTGATGATGTTGTGGGTATTGTAATTGGCACCCGTCCCGACTGTGTTTCTCCGGAACTGTACGATTATCTTGAAAAACTAAACACCCAGACCTTCCTCATTGTCGAATATGGCATTGAATCAACAAACAACGATACACTGAAATACATCAACCGAGGACATACATTCGAATGTACGCAGCGTGCCATAGCCGAAACTACAGGACGAGGCATATTGACCGGAGGTCACGTCATACTCGGATTGCCGGGTGAGGACTACGAAGAAAGCATCCGGCAAGCAAAAAGCATATCAAAAACAAGTCTTAATCTGCTGAAAATACATCAATTACAAATTATAAAAGGAACAAAACTGGCTGACATATACAGTAGGAAGCCATTTCATATCTACTCGGTCGAAGAATATATTCGGCTTATAAGTGAATACATCCAAAGGCTAAGAGCCGATATAGTACTTGAAAGGTTCGTTTCACAGTCACCAGCCGACATGCTAATTGCTCCCAGATGGGGGCTGAAGAACCATGAATTCACAAACATTCTGGTAAATTATCTCAAAAAGACTGGAGCTGTTCAGGGCACAAAAGCAGGGACTAACGGCGCCTAAATGCACTATAATCATTATTCAACAACATCTGTTCCACTGTGGTATCCTTGTGTCTGTTCATAAATTTATCCACCGTATTTACATATTTGTTGTTAAATACCTTCTTTTGCATAACCTTGTTTACCACCCACTGTATCTTCCCCATGTGCATGTCATGCTCAAGCTGTGACAGCTCCTTGTCCATGGGCATCGGATAGATGCTGAGCAAATAGAATCCAATACAATCGGGCACTATCATTGAACGTGACATAGAAAGACGCTGCGATTCGTTGTAGTACTTCTTATACAGAGGATAATCTGCACCAAGATACTTATCAAGACTTATACCGAGGATATTGTTACCAACAATAATGCTTTGGTCAAGAGCACCTATTTGCGCATATATTCTCGGTATCTCAATATCCGGGATTTCGCTTACCAGCCTACCGAAAGATGCAGCCAAATCTCTATTTATATCATCCATATTGGCAAACTCGAATTCCACATCTGTTATTAGGCTTTGCAGTGTAGTATCCTGATAGAAATTCAGGAATGCAGAATTTATTTCGGGATCATTGACTCTTCCAATCTTCAGTACATCCTCTATCAGTGTTCTTGTCTGCATGGGATATCCGGTGTTCATGTGCTGCAAGGCAGAAAAATCGCCCGTTGTCAGATACAGACTCTCAATTCTGTCATATCTATCAACCGTTATGGACGATGCAGCACGGTCATTGCCCCCGAACTTTAGGTTCCACTCACATCCCGCAAAGATGAATACGGATAAAAGCAATATGTAAAGCAATCTGCACATTCTGACGTATTAGCGTGGAAAACTTTAAATAACGTTTGCAAATATACTAAAAAATATTATACATCACAAAAATTAAGATAAAAAAGACAAAATTTAACGAGCATTTGACTAATAATATCAAGTGTAAACGGATTATTTATCCTGTTTAAAAACATGTCTGCATACAATAATTTTATATACTCTGTTATCATCTTCTCACATAAAAGTCATGCTGTCCGCTTTTAAAGCCAAAAGTATCGCTTATGTTTCCATTGTACGTAGTTTTGTTATTGAGACGTTATCACCACTCATAACCTACAGTTCCGAAATGAAGTATAACCTACCTCAATAGTTCCTGCTTGCCATTCATTAAATCAGCGCGAGTAGACAGAATTCTAATTTTTCACCTTTCCTTTTAAAATATCTACCGTAACACCCCACGGAACAAATAATGGTAAAACACGTATAACATTTATTTACTTTTATGAAAAATCTTGACTTTAACGTGTGTTAATCGGCATCCAAACCTCGATTTCTAACCTACGACGCGAAAATGAGCGTTTTTCACCTCAAATAGGAAGCGCTGATTATCAGTAAGTTACGCGTTTTGCGATTTAATACCATTTCATCGGTTTGCCGTTACGTACGTGAGCTCATTGCGATATAGCTTTTATCGCATCGCCGTTACGTCGAAATCGCAATGCGATTTCGACGTAATGGCGATGTCATTACGACGTAATCGCGTTGCCAAAAAACTGGGATCGTTTTTCGACCCGTCGGGAGCATAAATCGGCCCACTTTGATTAACAAATATTTACACCTAGAATGCGGAATTTAAAAATGTTAAATTCGACCAAATATCTTTACAAATTAACTTTCATTAAGTACAGTTACGAGCCCACGCCGGTTATCATCCTCGGATGTATAAAACGACCTTGTGAAAATCCTGACGCAGAAGTGAAGACAGTTTCCGCATATATTGTCCCAAACAACAATAAACCGGCTTATAAGAATCTCAAAATTAGAGATTATTTATTTTCTGTTTTTCGCCATTTTCCACACATAATGCCTTTACATTTGGAGAAATTATTATCTTTGCATAAGATAAGCTGCACTCGGGCAAGCTAAAGCAAGCTTTCTTGACGCTCGTTTGCATTATCTTTG